>NZ_QPFC01000641.1:0-5804 GCF_003427465.1 Nocardiopsis sp. TNDT3
CCTGCTGGCCATACGCGTACTGCGGACCGCTCGGAAAGCCCTGGTCGGCGGCGGGCCGCTGAGGCCCGCTGGGAGCGCCTTGCGGACCACGGGGGTGCTGCCCGCCCGGAGAGACCTGCGGACCGCTCGGCGCGGCGCCTCCACCCGGAAAACCCTGACCAGCGGCAGGCCGCTGAGGCCCGCTCGGCGCAGCGTTGGCGCCCCCCTGCCGGCCGTACGGGTGCGCCGTTCCCCGACCCGGGTACGGCGTGTGCGGGAAGGGCCGCTGGCCGCCGGACGGCTCGCCCCGCCCCGGTTCCGGCCACCGTGCGGCGTCCTGACCGGCGGCGGTCTCCGATCCGCTCGGGACGGCGTCCCCTCCCGGGAAGCCCTGACCGGCGGCGGGCCGCTGCGGACCGCTCGGCGCCGCGCCGCTCCCCCGCTGCCCGGCGTCGTGGCCGCCGGACGGCGCGGGCTGGCCGTGCACCGGCCCGGGGTGCCGTCCCGGTTCCCCCCACGGCGCCTGCCGCCGACCTCTTTGGTCGGGACCCCCGTGCACGGGAGCCCCCGGTTGCCAGCCGGTCGGGTTCCCGGCGTCCGGCGGCGCGTCCGGGTTCCCCCGTCCGTCGTGCTCCTCCCGGGTCTCCTGCTCCCCGGGAGGGGTCCCCCGTTCCGGTTCGGGTCGCTGCTCCACGGCTACTCCCCTCCTTCGACGCGCGTCCGGACCGGCCCGGCGCCGTCCACCGAACGGTCCAGCGCCTCGGCGGCCACCAGCTGAACGGTCCGGTGGGTGGCCTCACCGATGAACCCGGGGCGTACGACCGTGCCCTGGGCCAGGTGCCGGTCGTGCGGCAGGACGATGACGCCCGCGCCGCTCTCGGCGATGATCCCGGTCGTGCGTGCCACGTCGAACCCCGGGTCCTCACGCCGCCGCTCGTCGAAGACGACCACCACGGTCCGCCGTACCTCGTCCTGTCTGCCGTCCGCGACCAGCAGGTCCAGCTCGCGCCCGACCCGGATCGCGGCCTCCCTGGTCGCGCGGACCACGCGCACCCGTGCGTGGGCGGCCCCGCCGACGGCCTCCACGAACGCACCGCCCGACTCCCCGGCCACGAGGGTCACCCCGAAGAACCGCGAGATCGGCAGCAGCCCGGACATGTAGGCCCCGGCCCCGCCCGGGACGGCCCGCACCGTCCACAGGCGCTCGTTGGCCTCGCCGAGACTGGCGCGCACCGACTCGAAACCGGTGGGGTCCACCCCGTCCAGGTCGCCGGGCTCGTCCAGGCCCAGCCGCTCGGCCAGGGACGGCGCCCGACCGGTGGCGTCCACGGCCAGCACCCGGTCGTGGCGGAAGTGCGCCAGCGAGCGGGCGACCAGCGCGGTCACCACCGACGCGTCGGCGCCCGACCCCAGGTCGTCCACGACGATCCGGCGCCCGGTCGAGGTGGGGCGCTGCAACCGCCTCCCCAGCTCGATGGTGTCGGCCACCTCGTCCGCCGCCCGGAACGGGCGCAGCGCTGCCCGGCCGACGCGGCGCACCCAGCCGTCACCGCGCACCGGCCGCGTCCCGGAGGCGGCCGAAGCGGCTCCGGCCGGAGAGGCCCCGCCCGGGGCCCGCGTCTGTGAGGCGTTCATCGTCCCCCCGCTCAGAAGGTCGTGAGGAGGCGCTGGAAGGTGCCGAACGCGCCGATCGCCAGGGGCACCAGCACGACGACGGCGACCGCCTCGAACCTGCTGGTGACACCGCGCAGCCGCGCCCGCACGTGCTCGGGCTGCTCGATCGACAGCACGACCGCGGGGACGGCCGACACCGCGACCGCGATCCCCAGCGCGGGCCACACCCCCCAGGGCACGGCCTCGGCCCAGGAGAGGAGGAAGGCCACCAGCACCACGAGGCTCGCGGCGATGAGCACCGACTTCTGCGCGACCAGCGGGAACAGCCGGGCGCGGCTGGCCACCACCAGGGCCAGCACCACCGACAGCCCCGCCGTCCACCAGTCGAAGTGGGTGGCCAGGCCGATCCCCGCCGTGGCCGCGGACACCGCCACCGCGATCGTGGCGATCACCAGGCTCCGGTGGGCTCCCGCCACCGAGGTGAGCACGTCGCTTCGGGTCACCGCCTCCCCGGAGCTGCGCCGGTCGTCCAGGACCGCCAGCCCGGAGAACATCAGCGCCAGGCGGAGCAGCAGGCTCAGCAGCACCACGCAGGCCACCGCCATGATGACGGCGATCTGGTAGGTGGGCAGGCCCAGCGCCGCGCCCACCGACCACACGACCGCCAGGGCGAGTCCGACCCCGCCACCGGTCAGGCCGCCCCGGCCCAGTCCCGACGTGAGCCCGAGCAGCAGGACCAGTCCCGCGACCAGGGCGGCGCCGCCGCCCCAGCGGGCCCACTCGGGCCAGCCGAGCTGGTCGCAGGCCAGCCACAGGACCAGTCCGCCGACCGCGGTGCCGCTGATCGCCAGGGCCGTGCCCAGGGGCTCCCGCCAGGTCGGGCCGATCGACGCGCCCACCGCAACCAGCACGGCGGCGACCACGGCCAGGCCGACGAGGCCGCCGTTGCCGGAGAAGTACCCCTGCACGATCCAGGCCGCGCCCACGGCGAGGGCGACGAGGGAGACGGTGGCGGTCCAGCGGGCCGCCACCGGGTTCCAGCGCCCCTGGTGGTCGTCCAGGGCCATCGAGACCGCCTCGGGGACCTCGTGCACCACCGGGGCGGGCACCGGTTCCTCCGCCCGGACCAGCCGCAGCACCGCGCCGTCGGTGATCTGCCGTTCCGCGAGCGTGGTGTCGCCCTCCAGGACGATCCCGGAGGCGGTCACCAGGTGCCGCAGTTTGGCGGGGTTCTCCACCTGGTCGCCGAGGAGGTCGAGCACCTCGGGCATGAGCGCGCCCACGGGTTCGCTCGCGGGCAGGACGGCGTCGACCCTGCGCTCCTCGCCGACGAGGGTCACGCGGCTCCAAGCGGTCATTGCCTTCCCATCCTCGCTCCTGCGTCACCGGTGGCCCTGGCCACCGCTCTCGGGTCCGGGGTCCGGGCCCCGGAATTCGGTCGTGCCCTCCAGCCGGACGGTGTGGAGGCTTGCGTCGGCGCCCCTAGCCGGGCACGTCGCTGACGGCGATGCGCTCCAGGTAGCCGTTGCCGATGAGCCAGCGGATCGTCGGAACGGTGGGTACCTCGGTGAACCCGGCCGTGTCGAGGGTGAAGCGGACGCCGCCGCCGGGGTGCCCCCCGTTCGCGGGGGCGCTGGTCGCGCTCACCTGGAAGGGGTGGATGACCCGGTAGCGGTGGTAGAGGTCCTCGCCGTCGGGAGCGGTGCGGGCGTGGTCGGGCAGACCGCGTTCCCCGAAGGCGGTCCCGTCGGGGAACAGGTAGCGGCCGCTCTCCTGGCCGAAGGCGTCCACGACGTCGCCGACCGCGAGTCCGTGCAGGTAGGAGCCGCCGCTGCGCTCCTGAAGGCTCTCGCGCACCGTGGTGACCAGCTCCGCCGTGGCCTCGGCGGTCTGCCTCTCCTCGGCCTGGGTGAGGACGGTCGGTTCGGGCTCGGTGGTGGCCAGTTCCTGGTAGAGCCAGCGGGCCGCCTCGTCCTCGGTGGTGAACTCGGGTCCGGGGCGGCCCTGGTCGAAGTCCATGACGGCGGCGGACAGGTAGCCCTCCGCGTCCTGGCTGAGCAGGTAGTAGCTGTCGAGGGTTCCGGGCTCGGGACGGGGGTCGCCCGGGAGCACGTACAGGCTCTCGGGGACCCCGGCGGCGTCCAGCTCCCCGCGCAGGTCGTCGAGCGTGACCTGCGCGCCGACCCAGTCGCCCGGAATGGGCGGGACGGCGTTGTTGGCCGGTCCCGACGCCTGCTGTTCCTGCTCCACCCGCTGGGTGCTGAGCTGGTTGCTGACGAAGGACCAGCCGACGGTGCCGCCGCAGATGACCGCGGCGAGGCAGGCGCTGATCGCCACCTTGCCGAAGTTCTCGTCCAGGCGGCGCCTGGTGCGCTGGCCGCCGAAGAGCACCGCCTCGCGCAGGCGCTGTCGGCGCACGGCGACGGACTCCAGCAGCTGACTGTCGTAGTCGCGTGCCAACCGTGCTCCTCACTGCCTCTCGTGCGTGTCCCGTACCTCGGGTGCGGTCAGATGTTCATGACCGCGCTGTTGGCGCGGCTGAGGGTCTCCTGGGCGGTGGAGTCGTTGGTGGACAGCGTCTCGCGCACGAGCCGGATGATCTCGCGGACCTCGTTACCGGCGTTGTGCCACTTGAGCTCCTTGGCGCTGTACTCCTCGGACACGCCGGTGGCCTCGAACTCGGCCATGGCCTGGCTGACGTCGGTGTCGTGCTCGCCGATCAGGGTCTCGAGGCGGTTGGTGATCGACTGGATGTTGCCCTGGACCTCCTGGGAGGCACCGAGGTCGTAGGCGTTGTTGCTCATGGATGCTCCTTACCGGGGGGTCGGGGGGTCAGCGGAACTTGGCGGCGTCGAAGTTGGCCGAGCCCATGCTCTGGTTCGCGTCGTCGGCCATGGTCTGGTCACCGGTGACGAACGCGGTGTTCATGCCGGTCTGGCCCTCCTGGATGGAGCCGAGGCCCGCGCGCAGGTCCGCGGTGATGCCGTCGGCCCTGAGCTTGAAGGAGTCGAACGCGGCCTTGCCCGCGCCGTCGAACTTGCCGGACAGGGGCTCGGCGGCCTGGACGAGTTGCTGGATGAGGCTGCTCAGCTCGTCACCGGTGGTGCCGGTGCTCTGGGACAGGGTGGTCAGGGTGCTGTCGCCGATCTGCCAACGTGACAACTTTTCACCTGCTTTCCTCGGGGGTCCTCGCGAGGCTGTTCGCCTCCCGTGGGGGAGGACGCACGCGGAGTGCCCGTGGTTCGGAAGAAGATCCGCGACCGGGCAACGGACTGGATCCCCCCATAGGGGAGGATCTGCATCATACAAGTGGCCTCTGACGTAGGCACAGGGATGATCCGCGCCTGTGGACGACGGCCGGTGAACGGCGCGGACCCCTCCGGCGGACCGGCCTGGCCCGCTCACCCGCCGGGGCCTTCGGGGCGGGCGCCCGGACGCGACTGCTCCCCTTCCCGCCGTCGGCGCGTGGCCGTATCCGGCCAATCCGAACGAGGTACCGGCACCGGCCGAAGCCCCTGCCGGCACCCGGCCGCGGCTCCGACCGCCCCCGCGGGGCCCGGTGACCGCCCCGCGGCGTGCGCGCGGCCCCCGCCCGGCCCGGTGCCGCTCGGGAGAACGGGGGTTTCCCGCTCCGCGGTCCCGGTGAAACCTTCAGCGGGGAACGGGCGTCAGACCCTGGTGTCCGCGCCGCACGCGCGGGCCGGGGGCGGTACCGCGCCACCGGTCCCGCTCCCGGCGGCCGGGGCCCGGCGGCGCCCCGGACCCGCACGGCACGAAAGGAGCACCACGTGTCCCAGTGGAACATCCAACCCGCCGCGGTGGGCGGCGTACTGACGACCGTCGCCGGACACCTCGGCGAGGAGGGCGGCGGCGACGGCCTCATCGGTGTCATGCAGAAGGTCGAGGAGCACCTCGTCGACTCCGGCGACTACGCCAGGAGCCCCGTCATCGGCATGGCCCTCGGCGAGTTCGCCGAGCACTACTTCGCGATCATGAGCGAGATGGCGGGCCTGACCGTCTCCGCCGTCTCCGGTGCCAGCGAGGCCACCACCCACTACGTCGAGGGCGACCTCGACATGGCCGCGGAGTCCCAGGCCAGCGCCGGGGTCATCCCCGAACCGGAGCCGGAGCCCGCCCCCAGGGGCGGCCGCCACCTGGCAGTCTGACCGCCGGACCCCGGGCGCACGGCACCGCCCCGGCCCGTCCCCCTC
>NZ_QPFC01000642.1:0-9169 GCF_003427465.1 Nocardiopsis sp. TNDT3
GGACCGGCATGACGCCGGTCCCCGCCGGTCCGTTGCTCAGGACACCGCCTACAGGCGGCAGGCGTAGATGTCGGTGACCAGGATGGCGCGGGCGCCGAGCTGCCACAGGTCGTCCATGATCCGTTGGGCGTCCTTGCTCGGCACCATCGAGCGGACCGCGACCCAGCCCTCCCGGTGCAGCGGGGAGACCGTCGGCCCCTCCATGCCCGGGGTGAGCGCGACCGCCGCCTCCAGGCGCTCGGCGTGCACGTCGTAGTCCATCATCACGTAGTCGCGGGCGACCAGGACGCCGCGCAGACGGCGCAGCAGCGTGTCGAACCTGGGGTTCTCGGGGGCCCCGGACGGACGGATGACCACCGCCTCGGAGACCAGGATCGGCTCGCCGAAGGTCTCCATGCCCGCCTGGCGCAGGGTGGTGCCGGTGGAGACCACGTCGGCGACGGCGTCGGCGACGCCGAGCTGGACGGAGCTCTCGACCGCGCCGTCCAGGTGGATGACGCGGGCGTCGACGCCCTGCTCGTCCAGGTAGGAGCGCAGGAGGCCGTCGAAGGACGTGGCGATGCGCTTGCCGTTGAGGTCGGACACCTTCATACCGGCGCCTCCGGGCGCGGCGAAGCGGAAGGTGGAGCCGCCGAAGCCCAGCGGCAGGACCTCGTCCACGGCGGCGCCGGAGTCCAGCAGCATGTCGCGGCCGGTGATCCCGGCCTGGAGGATGCCCTCGCCGACGTAGACGGCGATGTCCTTGGGCCGCAGGAAGAAGAACTCGGTGTCGTTGTCGGGGTCGATCATGACCAGGTCGCGGCTGCTCTTGCGCTGCCGGTACCCGGCCTCGCTGAGCATCTCCACGGCGGGTTCGGAGAGCTGGCCCTTGTTGGGCACGGCGATTCTCAGCATGTCGGGCATGTTCACGGCTTTCTCGTGGCTGCGTGTACGGGGACGTGGCGTCGGTGGCCGGATGCGCACGGGCGGCGCGTCGGCCTACAGATGCTTGTAGACGTCCTCCAGACGCAGGCCACGGGCCAGCATCAGGACCTGGAGGTGGTAGAGGAGCTGCGAGATCTCTTCGGCTGCCTGGTCGTCCGACTCGTACTCGGCGGCCATCCAGACCTCCGCCGCCTCCTCGACGACCTTCTTGCCGATGGCATGGACGCCGGCGTCGAGCTGGGCGACGGTCCCGGAGCCCTCGGGGCGGGAACGCGCCTTCTCGGACAGCTCGGCGAACAGCTCTTCGAAGGTCTTCATGGTGTCTTTCCTCGACCGACAGATGCGCTACCAGCGTAGGCGGTCCGGCGCCCCGATGCCGCACCCTCGGGGGGATGTCTCATCATGTGGGCGGCGGCGTGCGCCACACCGCGCCGCGCCCCGCAGGTCGCGTCCCCGCGCGGGGCGGCCGTCGCGCCCGGTCCGCAGCGCCTTCGTCCGGTTCACCACACCCTGCGTGCGGCGGCGCGCACGATCGGCTTGGGGATGAAGCGCAGGAGCCCCGTGGCCGCCTTGTACTGGGCGCCGGCGACGACGCTGGAGCGCCCGGCCGCCCAGGCGGTGAGGGACTCGCGCACGACCTGCTCCTTGGGGACGAACGCGAACGCGGGCATCCCGCTCTCCTGGACGCCCCTGGTCATGTCGGTGCGCACGAACCCCGGCAGGACCGCGGTGACGTGCACGCCGTGCTCGGCGACCTCGGCGGCCACGCTCTCGCTCCACAGGGACACGAACTTCTTACCGGCCCCGTACACCGAGCCGCCGGGGTTGGCGGTGATCTCGCCCGCGACGGAGGAGAGGTTGATGACGCCGAGCCTGGTCCGGCGCGGCAGGCCCCCGCGGCGGGCGATCTGCACCGGCAGGACGGCGCGGGTCAGGTGCAGGACCGCGCGCACGTTGAGGTCGAGCATGGCGTCGATCTCCGAGGGCTCCTGCCTGACGAAGGGGCCGCCGTCGCCCCGCCCGGCGTTGTTGACGAGCAGGTCCACGGGGGCCTCGTCGCCGCTGCCGTCGGCGGACAGGCGTTTGACGACCAGCGAGAGGCCCTCGTCGGTGCCCAGGTCGGCGGGCAGGGGCTGGACGCCGACCCCGTAGCGTCCGCCGATCTCCTCGGCGAGGGCCTCCAGGAGCTCGCCCCGGCGGGCGACGAGGACGAGGGAGTAGCCGCGTTCGGCGAGCCTGCGGGCGTACTCCTCGCCGATCCCGGTGGAGGCTCCGGTGACCAGCGCGGTCCGTGGGTGGGCGGGGGTCTCGGAGGTGCTGGCCGGTTCGCTCATCCCCCCAGGGTAGGCCGTCACCGGTCGCGGGGACAGCGGCCTCGGCGGACACCGGACCGGCGTGCGCGTACGGCGGCGCCCCGGCCCGCGCGGCGTCGGAGTTCCCCTTTGCGCGGTGGGTATGGACACACACGGTTTCACCTGGGTTTTCCCAGAACGCGGCCGCGCCGACTCCCTTCGGGGAGGGGTGAGGCGTTAGCGTGCGTGTATGTCCGAGACCCACAGTCCTGCCGGACCCCTTTCCTCCCTGAGGTTGGACGAGCGCCTGCGTGACACCCGACTGTTCTTCAGCCAGGCGCTGCGCACCTTCCACGCCACCGGTTCCATCCTCCCCAGCAGCGGTGCGCTGGCGCGTGCGATGGCCGAGTACGTCCGGCGCCGACCAGAACCCGACCGCCCGCTGCGCATCCTGGAGGCCGGAGCCGGAACCGGCGCGATCAGCCGCGGGATCGCCGCCTCGATGCAGCCGGGGGACACCCTGGACCTGGTGGAGGCCAACCCCGAGTTCGCCGCCCACGTGGAGGGACTGCTCAAGACCGACCCGGTCATGTCGCGGGTGGCCGACGGCTCCCGCGTGCACGCCAAACTCGTCAACGACATGGGCACCGACCGGTCCTACGACGTGATCGTGTCGGGCCTGCCGTTCGCGAACTTCACCGCCGACGCCGTCCGGGAGATCCTGGACTACTACTTCGAGGTGCTCGAACCGGGCGGCACCATGTCCTTCTACGGGTACCTGTACACCAAGGAGGTCAAGGCGGTCATCGCCCGCCGCGAGGACTACCTGCGCCAGGCCCGCACGAGCTGGCTCGTCCAGGAGTGGATCGACCGCTACGGCATCGGCTCCGAGAAGGTGTTCGCCAACGTCCCGCCCGCGTGGGTGCACCACCTGCGCAAGCCGGGGAAGGGCTGAGCCCCCTCCCCTCACAGCCACATGGAAGGGCCCGCCACACACGTGGCGGGCCCTCGCGTTTCCCGGGACGGACGCGGCCCTCAGGCCAGCGCGGTCCGGATGAGGCTGTCCAGCAGCTCGGGGTACTCCAGGCCCGTAGCCCGCCAGATCTGGGGGTACTGCGAGTGCGCGGTGAACCCGGGCAGGGTGTTGACCTCGTTGACGACGGGTTCGGTGCCCCCGCGCAGGAAGAAGTCCACGCGCAGCAGGCCGGAGCAGCCGACCGCCTCGAACACGCCCAGGGCGAGGTCGCTCAGCTGCGTCTGGATCCCGACCGGCAGGTCGGCGGGGATGTCGAAGACCGCGTCGCCCCCGTACTTGGTGTCGTAGTCGAAGAAGCGTTCCGTGTCCGCGACCCGGATCTCCAGCGGCGGCCCGACCTTGAGCGCGCCGTCGGGCAGCTCCAGGACGGCCAGGTCGACCTCGCGTCCGACGACCGCCTCCTCCACCAGGACCTTGGTGTCGAACTCGCGCGCGGTCTTGACGGCGGCCTCCAGCTCCGACCAGTCGCCGACCCGCGTCACCCCCAGGCTGGAACCGCTGCGCGCGGGCTTGACGAACACGGGCAGCCCCAGCTCGGCGCGCTCCTGCGGCGAGACCTCGTCGTCCGGTCCGCGCAGCACCACGTCCCGCGCGACCGGCAGCCCCGCCGCGCGCAGCAGCGTCTTGGTGGTCGCCTTGTCCATACCGGTGGCGCTGGCGAGCACGCCGTTGCCCACGTAGGGCACTCCCAGGAGTTCGAGCATCCCCTGGATCGTGCCGTCCTCGCCGTAGGGGCCGTGGATGACGGGGAAGACCACGTCCGCCTCGCCCAACGCGAGGATCGCCTCGCCCAGGCCGTCACCCGGGCGCCGCTCCCTCTCGCCGCCGGGCTCGGGGGTCAGGGCCGTCAGGCGCTCCGCGTCCAGCGCGGCGGGGTCGTCGGTGTCGGTGCCCACCACCCACGCCCCGGCGCGCGTGATCCGCACCGGGACGACCTCGTACCGGTCGCGGTCCAGGTGGGTGAGGACCGACATCGCCGACGCGCACGAGACGTCGTACTCCCCGTTGCGTCCACCGAAGACGACGGCGACGCGTGTCCTTGCCTCAGGCACTCGATCTCTCCTTGCTCGGTTCGCGCGGCACGGGCCGCGCCAGGTCCTGGTGGAGGCGGGGCACGCGCGCACCCACGCCGGTGAGAATCTCGTGGGGGATGGTTCCGGCCCAGTCGGCCCACTCCTCGACGGTGGGCTCGCCGCGGTCGCCGGGGCCGAACACGACCACCTCGTCGCCCTCGCGCACGTCCATGCCGCCGACGTCGACCACGAACTGGTCCATGGCGATGCGTCCGGCCACGGGGCACCGCCGTCCGGCGATCCACACGTAGGCCCGGTCCCCCGCCGCACGGGGCACACCGTCGGCGTAGCCGAGCGGGACGAGGGCGAGCAGGCTCTCGCGTGGGGTGGTGTAGGCGTGGTGGTAGCTGACGCCCGTCCCCGCGGGGACCCGGCGGACCATGGCCACCCGGGCGCGCAGGGTCATGGCCAGGCGCAGGCCGAAGCGCCTGCCCTCGACGGGCTCCACTCCGTAGAGGCCGACGCCCGCCCGGACCAGGTCGAAGTGCGTGGCGGGCTCGTTGAGGATCGCGGCCGTGTTGGCCAGGTGCCGCAGCGACGGGTCGAGCCCGGCCGCGCGCGCCTGGGAGAGCGCCCCCTCGAAGGCGGTGACCTGCTGCGCGGTGGTCGCCGCGCCGGGCAGGTCGGCGGAGGCCAGGTGTGACCAGACACCGCGCACCCGGACCAGGCCGTCCAGTTCCAGTACGCGGGCCAGACCGACCAGTCCGGGCCAGGCGTCCGGCGGCGCGCCGTTGCGGCTCAGCCCGGTGTCGGCCTTGAGGTGGACGTGCGCGACACGGCCCGTGCGCACGGCGGCGTCGGCCACGGCGCGCAGGTGGCCGACCGAGGGGACGGACAGGTCCACGTCGGCGGCGACGGCGGAGTCGAAGTCCTGGTCCGCACGGTGCAGCCAGCACAGCACGGGGGCGCGCAGCCCGGAGCGGCGCAGGGCGAGCGCCTCCTCCAGGGAGGTCACGCCCAGCCAGGTCGCTCCGGCCTCCAGGGAGGCGCGGGCGACCTCCACGGCCCCGTGGCCGAAGCCGTTCGCCTTGACGACGGCAAGAATTTCGGAATTGGTCCGCTTTGCCATGAACCGTACATTGTGGGCGATCGCGCTTATATCAACGAGGGCCTCACCCAGGGGCGAGGCCGGGTGGCCGGGGAGGTGGAGCGAGTGCTCCCCGGGGTCGGTCGACGGCATGACCAAGAAGTAGACACGACGCGCTGTGAACAGAGTGTGAGCGCCCCCCTCGCCACGTCCTACGGAAACGCCCGCCGCGCGCGGAGGGAGAAGGAAGAGCGTATGAGGGTCTTGGTCGTGGACCACGGAGAGGACCCCGCACAGCCGACCGCCTCATGGCTGCGGGAGGCCGGTTTCGCCGTGGACACCGCTCCCGACGGGGAGACGGCGCTGTACAAGCTCGCCGTCAACGAGTACGGGGTCATGCTGCTCGAACGGGCTCTGCCGGGGCTGAGCGGGAACGAGGTGTGCCGCGTGGCCACCGCCCTGCACGGTCAGGTGCGGGTGCTCATGGTGAGTTCTCCCACCAGCCCGAAGGAGCGGCTCGCCGGTTTCGAGCTGGGCGCGGACGACTACCTCATCAGGCCCCTCGACCGCGAGGAGATGATCGCACGGGTCCGCGCCCTGGCCAGGAGGCCCGGCCTGGCCGAACCGCCGGTTCTGGAGCGCTCGGGCCTGCGGCTCAACTCCACCCGCTACGAGGCCTTCCGCGACGGCAGGCCGCTGCACCTGTCGCCCAAGCAGTTCGGGGTGCTGGAGGAGCTGCTGCGCGCCGACGGCGCCCCGGTGTCGGCGGAGGCGCTGCTGGAGAGGGTGTGGGACGAGAACATCGACCCGTTCACCACGATCGTGCGCGTGACCATCCGCTCCCTGCGGCGCAAGCTGGGCACCCCGAACCCCATCCAGACCGTGCCCCGCGTGGGTTACCGGCTGCCGTGACCCGGGTGCCGGGCGGAACGGGGACCGCCGGACCGGGGCGGTGACCGGGGCCCGCCGCCGAGCGCCGACGTGTCCCATCGCACGTCCCGCGCCGGGGGAGCGCACCCGCCCCCTCCACCACCCGGATCCTCGGCAACGGTGGGTGGTCACGGGCTCGCCCGGGACGGGATCCGCGACCTTCGCCCCGTTTTGCGACTGATTCGTGACCTGCATCACTGGAATCTGAGGTCGCAGGGACCTGTGGGACGCAGGTAGTCTCGCGTTGACTTCTTGCGGACCGGATCTTTGCGTTCGGCACCACCTCTCGCCCACGCACACGTGAAGAGCTCCTGAGGATCCCTCTGACGTCCCCGGAAGTCCCATCCCGCGCCACAAGCCCTGGGCCCACTCTTGTGCACACCCATATCAGAGTGAACCAGCAGCATGCGCGCGGAGTCCTACAGATCATCCGATTCCCCAGGTCAACGCGGACCAACGGAGGAGGCAGCGTGACGGTCACCCAAGCGGTCGAAGCGGTTCCGGGCATGCCGGGGGACACCGCTCCCGCGCTCATGCCCGTGGACGTCCGGCAACGCGTCTCCGCCCTCGCCAGAACCTCACGGCTCCTGGTGGCCTGCGACTACGACGGCGCCCTCTCCACGGTCGACCCTGCCGACCGGCGTCCGCTGCCCGAGGCCCTGCGCGCGCTGCGCGACCTGGCCGACCTGCCGGGCACCGTGTGCGCGGTCATCTCCGGCCGCCCCCTGCGCGACCTGGCCGCGCTCTCGCGCCTGCCCGCCGAGGTGCGCCTCGTGGGCGCCCACGGCACCGAGTTCGACACCGACGTGACCGTCGACCCCGACCACCGCAACGCCGACTCGCCCTCGGACAAGGCGGCCGCCCTGGAGCTGCTGCGCGACCAGGTCGAGGCCACCGCCATCCTCTACATCGGCGGCGGCGAGGGCGAGGAGCCCGTCTTCATGCGGCTGACCGGCGCCGACGCGGGCGTGCGGGTCGGCGAGGGGCCCACCGTGGCCTCCCACCGCGTGGCCGACACCCCGACCGCCGCGGCCCTGCTGTCCGCGCTGGCAGCCGAGCGCCGCTTCTGGGTCTTCGGCGAGCGCCCCACGCCCATCGAGCGCATGTCGATGCTCTCCAACCAGGGCTCCGTGGCCCTGGTCGGCCCGGACGCGCGCCTGCTGTGGTTCTGCCACCCCGAGCCCGACTCGAACGCCGTGTTCGCCGAGGTCCTGGGCGGCCGCCAGGCGGGCGTGTTCGCCGTCGCCCCCGCCCACGGAGGCCGTCCGCTGGGCCAGCGCTACCTGCCCGGCACCATGACCGTGCGCACCCGCTGGTCGCGCATGGACGTCACCGACTACCTCGCCCACGGCACCCCCCAGGGGCGCACCGACCTGATCCGGGTGATCAGCGGCGTCACCCCGGCCACGGTGGAGTTCGCCCCCCGTCCCGACTTCGGCCGCGCGCCGGTGCGCATCACGCCGCAGGAGAACGGCCTGCTGGTCGAGGGCTCCGACTTCCCGATGGCCCTGTACTCGCCCGGCGTGGAGTGGGAGATCGACCACGACGGCGTCTCCGACCTCGCCCGCGCGGTCGTCCACCCGCGCTCGGAGCAGCCCGTGGTGCTGGAGCTGCGCTGCGGCACCGACTCCCTCGTGCACGGCACGCTGCCCGAGTCCGAGCGTCAGCGGGCCTCCGGCGAACACTGGTCGCGCTGGCTCGACGGGCTCACCCTGCCCGACACCGCCCAGCAGCTGGCGGCGCGCTCCGCGCTCACCCTGCGCGGGCTGTGCACCCCCTCCGGGGGCGTGATGGCCGCCGCGACCACGTCGCTGCCCGAGGAGATCGGCGGCGTACGCAACTGGGACTACCGGTACTGCTGGCTGCGCGACGGCGCCCTGACCGTGCAGTCGCTGGTCTCCCTGGGCTCGACCGCCGAGGCCGAGGAGTTCCTGGACTGGGTGCACCGGGTCGTGGACTCGCTGCCCGGCCCGGAGATGCTGCGCCCGCTGTACTCGCTGCGGGGCACGAACCTGGGCCCGGAGGAGGTCATCGAGTCGCTGTCCGGGTACGCGGGCTCGCGGCCGGTGCGGATCGGCAACCTGGCCGACCACCAGGTGCAGCTGGACGTGTTCGGCCCCGTCGTGGAGCTGATCGAGAAGCTGTCCTCGGTGCGCGGCACCCTGGCCGACCGCGACTGGGACCTGGTGCGGTCGATGGCCGAGGCGGTCGCCCGCCGCTGGCACGAGCCCGACCACGGCATCTGGGAGGAGCGCGACGAGCCCCGCCAGCGCGTCTACTCCAAGGTGATGTGCTGGGTGACCCTGGACCGCGCCGTCTCCCTGGCCCGTGCCTACGGCCGCGAGGTGGACCCGTCCTGGCCGGACCTGCGCGACGGCATCGCCGCCGAGGTGCTGGACAAGGGCTGGAACGAGGAGGCGCAGGCCTTCACCACCGCCTACGACGGCACCGACCTGGACGCCGCGTCCCTGCACATCGGCCTGTCCGGGCTGATCGACCCGGCCGACGAGCGCTTCCAGGCCACCGTGACCGCCGTGGAGGCGGAGCTGCGCAGCGGCCCGACCGTGTACCGGTACCACCGCGACGACGGCCTGCCGGGCGGCGAGGGCGGCTTCCACCTGTGCACCGCGTGGCTGATCGAGGCGTACCTGCTGACCGGCCGCCGCGCGGAGGCGGACGAGCTGTTCAAGCACCTGGTGGACTGCGCCGGACCGACCGGGCTCATCCCGGAGGAGTTCGACCCGGTCACCGAGCGGGCGCTGGGCAACCACCCGCAGGCGTACTCGCACCTGGGCCTGATCCGCTGCGCCCAGCTGCTCGACCGCCTCTGAAGGACCCCAAGGGGCGTCCGCGGCGCGCTCCCCGGCCCGTGAGGGCCGTGGGAGCG
>NZ_QPFC01000643.1:0-3411 GCF_003427465.1 Nocardiopsis sp. TNDT3
GGGGGGGGGGGGCCGCTCGGTGCCCGGGACCGGATCCGCTTCACTTTCCGTACAGACTCTCCACTCCAAGGGAATCCGAGAACAGTCATGGCGAACTTCACCGCCGCGGACGTCAAGAAGCTGCGCGACATGACCGGCGCCGGCATGATGGCCTGCAAGAAGGCCCTGACCGAGGCCGACGGCGACTTCGACAAGGCCGTCGAGGCCCTGCGCGTCAAGGGTGCCAAGGACGTCGGCAAGCGCGCCGAGCGCACCGCCGCCCAGGGCATGGTCGTCCTCAAGCAGGAGTCCGAAGGCAAGGCCACCCTCGTCGAGCTCAACTGCGAGACCGACTTCGTCGCCAAGAACGACCAGTTCATCGCGCTGGCCGACCAGGTCGCCGACTTCGTCGCCGCCCAGGACAGCGACGACCTCGCCACCGTCGCCGCCGCCGAGATCGAGCCGGGCAAGACCCTCCAGTCCTTCATCGAGGCCAAGAGCGCGGTCATCGGCGAGAAGCTGGAGTTCCGCCGCTTCGCCAAGTTCGAGGGCGCCTACGTCGCCAGCTACCTCCACAAGTCCGACCCGGACCTGCCCCCCACCATGGGCGTCCTGGTCGAGCTGGACAAGGCTGACGAGGAGGTCGGCAAGGACCTCGCCCAGCAGATCGCCGCGCTGGCCCCGCAGTACATCGGTCGGGACGACGTCCCCGCCGAGGTCGTGGAGAACGAGCGCCGCATCGCCGAGCAGACCACCCGCGAGGAGGGCAAGCCCGAGCAGGCCATCCCCAAGATCGTGGAGGGCCGCCTCAACGGTTACTTCAAGGACGTGACGCTGCTCGGCCAGCCGTTCGTCAAGGAGAACAAGAAGACGGTCCAGAAGGTCGTCGACGAGGCGGGCGTGACCGTCAAGCGCTTCGTCCGCTTCAAGGTCGGCCAGGCCTGAGGGTTTTGAGATGATGGAGGTGCCGGGGAGACTGCTCCCCGGCACCTTCGGTGGATATGGGCGGGTGGCGGGGCGCGTGAGCCCGGCCGACCGCATCGAGGATCACTCGGGGGACCCTGTGCCGCTCGGGGACGACAAGGGAGGCCACAGGCTGTGAACGAAGCGACGAGCACCGAACCGGCGATGCACGGTTCCGGGTGGAAGCGCGTGATGCTCAAACTCTCCGGAGAGGCGTTCGCGGGCGGCGGCGGCCTGGGCATCGACCCCGAGGTCGTCCAGTACGTGGCCGAGTCCATCGCCGAGGCGGTCTCCGAGGGCATCCAGGTCGCGGTGGTCGTCGGCGGCGGCAACATGTTCCGCGGCGCCCAGCTCACCGAGGGCGGCATCGAGCGCGGCCGCGCCGACTACATGGGCATGCTCGGCACCGTCATCAACTGCCTCGCCCTCCAGGACTTCCTGGAGCGGCTCGGTGTGGACACCCGCGTGCAGACCGCGATCCACATGAGCCAGGTCGCCGAGGCCTACATCCCCCGCCGCGCCGTCCGCCACCTGGAGAAGGGCCGCGTGGTCATCTTCGGCGCCGGTCTGGGCGCACCCTTCTTCTCGACCGACACCACCGCCGCCCAGCGCGCGCTGGAGATCGGCGCGCAGGCGGTCCTCAAGGGCACCCAGGTCGACGGGGTCTACGACTCCGACCCCCAGCGCAACCCCGACGCGGTCAAGTTCGACAAGCTCAACTACAACGAGGTCCTCACCCGCGGCCTCAAGGTCATGGACGCCACCGCGGTCAGCCTGTGCATGGACAACGGGCTGCCCATCGTCGTGTTCGACCTGATGAGCCAGGGCAACATCCTGCGCGCGGTACGCGGTGAGAAGATCGGCACCATCGTCGGGCCGACCCCGGTCTAGACAGCCTCCGCGACCACAGCAAGCCACGACACCAGGGAGCGCCCACATGATCGAAGAGACCCTCCTCGAGGCCGAGGAGAAGATGGAGAAGGCCGTGACCGTGGCGAAGGAGGACTTCGCCACGATCCGCACCGGACGCCCCACCCCGGCGACCTTCAACAAGATCACCGTCGACTACTACGGTGCCCGGACGCCGATCAACCAGCTGGCCTCCTTCTCGGTCCCCGAGCCGCGCATGGTGGTCATCTCGCCGTTCGACGTCAACTCGCGCACCGACATCATCAACGCCATCCGCAACAGCGACCTGGGCGTGAACCCCTCCGACGACGGCCAGGTCATCCGCGTGGTCTTCCCCGAGCTGTCCGAGGAGCGCCGCAAGGAGTACGTCAAGGTCGCGCGGACCAAGGCCGAGGACAGCAAGGTCTCGATCCGCAACGTCCGCCGCCGCGCCAAGGACACCTTCGAGAAGGCCGTCAAGTCCGGCGACATCGGTGAGGACGAGGCGCACCGCGCCCAGGCCGAGCTGGACGAGCTGTCTTCGAAGTACGTCGCGTCCGTCGACGAGCTGCTGAAGCACAAGGAATCGGAACTGCTCGAGGTTTAGCCGGTGACCCTTCCTTCCTCCAGCGACTCGGGAGGCGATGACCGCTCGCCCGAGCACAGACCCGGCGGCGGGCCGCGGGGCGGTCCCGATCCGGACGGGCAGCGCTTCGTGCTGCACAAACCGGGGGGTGAGCCGGTCCGGACGGGCCGCAACCTCCCGGTGGCCATCGCCAGCGGGTGCGCCCTGGGCGCCCTCGTGTTCTTCTCCATCTTCCCCCTGCCCCAGCTGTTCACGATCATCACCTCCCTGGGGGTGCTGATCGGCCTGCGCGAGGTCAACCGGGCGTTCGCGGGCAAGGGCATGGGCCTGGCACTGGTACCGCTGGCCGTCGGCGGCGTGGCCATGCAGGTCGCCGCCTACTTCGGGGGAACCGACTGGCTGGTGGGCACGACCGCGCTGACCGCGATCGTCGCCCTGGTGTGGCGGCTGCGCGGAGGTACGGAAGGGTTCGTGGCCGACGTCGCGGCGAACCTGTTCACCCTGGTGTACCTGCCGTTCCTCTTCGGCACGTGGCTGCTGCTCATCTCCCATCCCGAGGACGGCCAGTACCGCCTGGTCACGTTCATCGTGGTGACGATCTCCAGCGACATCGGCGGGTACTTCGCCGGCATCCTGCTGGGCCGGCACAAGATGGCGCCGGTGATCAGCCCCAACAAGACCTGGGAGGGCTTCGGCGGATCGGTCGTGGGCTGCGCCGTCGCGGGCGCGCTGTGCGTGACGCTCATGCTGGACGGCCCCTGGTGGGTCGGCGTGGTCCTGGGCCTGGCGGTCGTGCTGGCCGCCACCGTCGGGGACCTCATCGAGTCGCTGTTCAAGCGCGACCTCGGGGTCAAGGACATGGGCAGGTTCATGCCCGGGCACGGCGGCCTCATGGACCGCCTGGACTCGCTGCTGATCGCCGGTCCCGTGACGTGGATGGTGCTGAGCCTGCTGCTGTAGGCGGCGGCGGACGGGGCGGGTCCTCCCGGGGGCCC
>NZ_QPFC01000644.1:0-2211 GCF_003427465.1 Nocardiopsis sp. TNDT3
CCCCCCCCCCCCCCCCCCCCACCCCGTGGTTGGGACAAGTCAGTCGCTAGAAGGGGCCACCGTGATACGGCTGGGGTTCGTCCCACCCATCGCCCAGGCTCCCTGGGGTATCGCCGTTGAAGTAGAGGCGCGGGGGATGGGCCGTCAAGTTCCAGGTGGGGAGGTCATCCTGGTCCAGCCAGAGGCTGTAGGCGTGCAGGATCTTCACCGAGCTGATCAGGCAGTTCTGTCGAAAGGCGTCGAACTTGATCTGGGTGAGGCTGCGGTGCCGATCGTAGGCAGCGTCGATATCGCCGTCGGGGGTGTCGATGCAGCGCACGTAGTTGTAACTGGCGTGAGGGATGATCGTGCTCGACCTCAGCTCAGCGAACGAGCCCGAGGAGATGAAGCCTCCCATCGACCCCGTCCCACCAGTACCAGGACCGTTCATCGTCCCCCACAACCAGTGGTCTTTGCCGGGATCCTTGACCGCCCAAGCGGTGTGGCCCATCGGGATACCTCCGTTATTGGAGGGGGAGTAGGCGGCGGACGTCGAAAGAAAGAGGCAGGCCCGCCCCTGAGCCCCCGGGCTGGCCGATCCCGCGGAGTCGGCCAGCGCCGTCCCCGAGAAGGCGAACAAAGTCGCCAGAACACACACGAGAGTGGTCAGCACTGACCGAGAATAGATTCCAACGGAACGCATGGTTGTCCTTCCTGCTCACTGATCCACAGGTTCTGTCGTGACGTTGTGGGCCATCACGACAACAACCAGCATCACCACCCCACCTGCGGTGTGCGAGTAAATGAGAAGGGCCGCAATTGCGCCTCAACCTATGTGGGCTGTGACCAGCGAAGACACTAGTTGAGGCGCCAAGGTGAGGAAGGTGCGGTGGTCGTGACAGACCAGCCCGATGACGAAAGCGCGCGCTTCGAGCAGACTGCGGCCGCACTGGCCGAGGCCCTCGATGAGTTCTCCGATGCACTGGAGGCGGTACTCGCCGACTTCGAGAAGGGGAGGAAAGTCCTGTCGACGAGGACAGGCATAGGTCTTTCGTACTTCTCCAAGTGGTTGGCGGGCCGCGACCAGATCTTCAAGGAGAAGGGGGTCAGGTTCCCCGGAGTAAGGGACGCAGACACGATCATCACCGGTATCGGCGGAAAGAACGAACTGCCCTCCGCGCGGAGGCTTTACGCGGCTGCCGTGCGGGTGGACAGGTGTACCGGACAACTCGCGCAGACCAGGCGCACCGGCTGGAAGTCACAGGCCGCGAGTTGCCTGCGCGCACGAGAACAGGCAGAAACAGAGCTCGACTCCGGTGCGGGGCAGGAAGCAGACAGTGAGACTCCTCAACAGGAACAGTCCCCTCCCTCTGAAGGTGTTCCGGCCAGCGAGCCAGGCCAAGCAGACGACGAGGTAGCCACCTCAGACGAAGAACCACCTGCCCCTGTAGCGTTGGAGCAGCCCGAAACACCGGTGAGACGACAGTTCTTCCGTCGTCCTCTCTTCGTGACCCTCGCGGTCGCTGTGGGACTGGTCTTCGTGGGGGTGACCGCTCTGTGGCAGAGGGCAGGAGCTGTCGATGGACCAGGCAATGCTCCCGCAACGATCCTCACCCCGTCTCCGGATGGGGCAGTACCTCCACTGGCTCCCCTGGCAGCTAGTGACGAGGAGTGCCGCAACGACTGGAGCGTCATGGCCTCGGGGTCGGTGGAGTACCAGCCCTGCACCGCGCTCTCGGAGGACGGAGTGGTCGTGTCCGCGCGGGTGCGTCCCACGGACCTGGTCACCGATCCCGTGGAGGTCACAGTGTGGCTGTGGCTCATGGAGCACGACTTGGAGTTGCTCGTCAGCGGACAGGGGGACCTGACCCGTGATGCCTCCACACTCGATAGCTGCCGTGTGACGCTGGGCGCAGACGACGAGGTCCGCGAGTGCGGCCCGTTCGTGTTCCAGCCACCGCACGAGGGCCGGTTCTCCACGTCGGGAAACGCGGCGCTGGCCGACGGTGAGTACCCGCCGGGATGGGACAGCGCTGGTTTCACAGGAACGCAGGGGCCTGCTGTGCTGTGGCCTGCGGCGGCTGAGGGCGCCTGACCAAGCATTCGAGCGGGTCATACCGCTCCTTATGACTGAATCTCACCGGTCGATGGTGAGCGCTTCCAGGGCGGCGGCTTTGTCGGCGTCGGTGGGTAGGGCATAGCGGCGGGTGGTGTTGAGGTCGGCGTGGCCCA
>NZ_QPFC01000064.1:0-8278 GCF_003427465.1 Nocardiopsis sp. TNDT3
GCCCGCGTGGGACCACAGCCGGCGCAGCAGCCTGCCTGCCAGGCGTGGGGCGGGCACGGCGGCCGCGTTGAGGGCCGTGCCGACGAGACGGGTGGTGTTCACGGGGGGCTCTCTTCCGGTGGGGAGACTGGCGCCATAAAATTATACGAACGATCGTATTATTTGTTTGGCATGACGCCTCCGTCAAGAGGCTTGTATCCTGATGGCGTAAACGACCGACCGTTCACTCTTCGCCCCTGCGGGCGAAACCCGGGGGAAGGGCGCGTATGACCGCACGGACCGACGGACGGCTGCAACGGGGCGACCAGACCCGCAGGGCCGTGCTGGAGCACGCGGTGCACACGGCGTCGGTGGAGGGCCTGGAGGGCCTCTCCCTGGGGCGGCTCGCCAAGGAACTCGGGGTCAGCAAGAGCGGGGTGTTCGCCCACTTCGGTTCCAAGGAGGAGCTGCAGCTGGCCACCCTGGAGGCCGGACGCGCCGTCTTCGTCCGGCACGTGGTGCGCGACGCCCTGGAGGTGCGCCCCGGAGTGGAGCGGCTGTGGCGGCTGTGCGTGGACTGGATCGGCTACTCGCGCGGGCGCGTGTTCCGGGGCGGCTGCCTGTTCTACACCGCCATCGCCGAGTTCGAGTCCCGGCCCGGGCGCGTCCGCGACGCGCTGCGGGAGAGCAGCCGCCAGTGGCGTGACCTGCTCGCGCGCACCGCGGAGGACGCCCGCCAGCTGGGCGAGCTCTCCGAGGGGGCCGACCCCGCGCTGCTGGCCTTCGAACTGCGCGCCTTCATGGAGACCGCCAACTCGTTCTCCCTGCTGGAGGACGACCTGGAGACCCCCTACGCCGCCGCGCGCGCCGCCATCGCCGCCCGCCTGGACTCCCTGGCCGTTCCCGGCGCCCCGCGCCCCTGGGCCGGACCGGTCAACCGGTGACCGCGCGGCCCTCCTCCCGGCGCGGGCCGGTGAAGGCGCCGACGAGGCGGGCCACGACCGTGGTCAGGAACAGCGTCCCCACCACGCCCTCGGCCGCGGACAGCGAGCGCGCCCACGCCGAGACCGGCACGACGTCACCGTAGCCCGTGGTGGCCAGCGTGACGTAGGAGAAGTAGACGAACTGCTGCCAGGTGACCCGGGCCCCCGGGTGCGCTGAGTCGGCGAAGCTCCCGGGCCACAGGCTCTCCAGGGCGCCGAACACCGTGGTGAACAGACCGCCGAGCAGCAGGTAGACGCACACCGCCGCCAGGACGATCTCCAGCTCGTGGGTCCGGCTCCGGCGGTAGACGAACCGCAGCAGGGAGTACATGAGCGCGAGCTGGAAGGCCGCTCCCGCCGCGAACATCGACACCAGCGCCGCGCCCCCGCCGCCCGTCGCGCCGACCCAGGCCGCACAGCAGAGCAGCGCCGCGCCCGTGGCGGCGGTGGGGGCGATCCGGTCGTGCGCCCCGCGCACCAGTACGACGCCGGAGAGCACCACGCCCACGTAGGCGACCAGGTAGAGCCCCGTCCAGACGGGTCCGTGGAGGGTGACCGGGTACCCGAACTGGAGCAGGACCACGAACACCAGGAACGCCCCCAGGCGCACGGGACGCCCCGGACCGCCTCCTGCTCTGCGCACGGTCCCCACTCTGGCACGACCGCTCCGCGGGGCGGCGGAGGCCGCGCCGGACCCCGGTGCGGACCGCACGGCGCGGGCGCCCGGGTCCGGGTCCGGCCCGCGCGGCGCGGGTCAGCTCCGCCCGCAGATCTCCCTGGCCCTGCGCAGGTCGCCCTGGATACGGGCGACGCCCGACGTCAGCTGCGGCAGCTGCGCCGCCGCGCCGTTGAGCTCCTGGGAGCGCTGGTTGCGCCGGGCCACGCCGCCGGAGACGACCCGCACGGTCACCTCCAGGGCGATGGCCCCGACCAGACCGAGCAGGCCCACGGACATGAGCAGACCGGCGGGCCCCTCCAGACCGTTGCCCGTCGCCATCCCGACGAGCAGACCGGCGGGGATGCCGAAGACGGCGAACCGGCAGAGCCGCAGCCCCAGGAGCAGGCGCTCCTGGAGCCTGACCCCGCGGCGCAGGTCGGCGTGGTCGGCGCTGACCTTGTTGTGCCGGGTCTCCCAGCTCCGCCGCTGCTCGGCCAGTGACCGCATGGTCGACAGGGCGCCGTAGACCACGGCCCCGTACCCGGCGCTGACGGGCGTCGGCGCGCTCTCGACGCGGCCCCAGAGGATCGACACCCACTCCCCCAGGCCCGTGTCGCCGCCGTCGCCGGGCGGCACCAGGCGCTCGGGGCGCAGCAGGAAGGCCAGGATGAGGGCGGCGCTCACGTTGACGCGCGCCGCGCGCCAGCCCTCCAGTTCTCCGGTGAGCTGCTCCTGGAAGGCGTTGGCGGCCCGTTCGGCCTCGTCGAGCTCATCGGCGAGCCGCATCAGGTCGGCGGAGTCGGCGCCGTGGTGGGCGCCCATGGTCCTGAGCACGCTCGGGCGGGCCATCAGGACCATCTCGTTGGCCTTGGGCGCACCGGTGAGCAGCGGGCGCGGGTCGTCGAACATCTCGCCCAGCTCGGCCACGGTGGCGCCCCGGCCGCGGAAGATCGGCGGCAGGTCGGGACGCAGCTGTGAGACGAACGAGGCCAGCGCCAGGTTGGCGTCGTTGTTGACGTGTCCCCGGAACAGGGACCGGTCCACCGTGGTGTCGCCGAGGTCGTTGACGAGCCAGGCTCCCAGGGCCGCCCGTTCGGCCGGGTCGCTGAAGACCTGGACGGCCGCGCTCCAGTTCTGCTGCATGGCCTCGGCCAGCTCGCCCGGGTCGGTGAAGCGGATGCCGTGGAAGTGGTACGGGGGCACGCCCGACCGGTACGGCGGGGTGTGGGGGCCGCTCACCGCACCCGTCTCGAACGCCCGGGAGTAGGGCGGCGGGGTGTGGGGACCGCTCACCGCGCCCGCCCCGGACGCCGGGGTGTGGGGCGGCGGGGTCGTGGAGTACGGCGGCGCGGACGGCGGCGCCAGACCGGCCGCGGCGGTGCCCGAGGCCATCTGCGTGTAGGCGCGGGTCGCGTCCGCCCTCGCGGTGTCCGCGGGAGCGACCCGGGTCGGGTCCACCGGGACCGGAGGGGCCACGCGGGTCGCATGGGTCCGCGGGTGCTCATCGGGGGCCACGCGGGTGGGGTCGGTCTCCACCCGGGTGCGCGCGTCGGCCGGAGGCAGGACCCGGGTGCCGCCGTCGCCCGTCGCCGGACGCGCGGCCGTGCCCTCGGCGGGCGCGGAGATCAGCAGGTTGAGCAGGGTGGTGGCGTCGGGGCGGCGGTCGGGGTCCTTGTCCAGGCAGGAGCGGACGATCCCGGCCAGCGGCTCGGTGAGGGGGCCGAGGTCGGGCTCGCCGCCCAGGATGCGGGCGATGCGGGAGGCCTGGGTCGGCCCGGGGAAGGCCTCGTGCCCGGTGGCGGCGTAGACGATCACCGACCCCCAGGAGAAGATGTCCACCGCCGAGGTCAGCCGCATGCCCTCCAGCTGCTCGGGCGCCATGTACCCGATCGTGCCCACCACACCGCTGGCGGTGACCGAGGTGCTCTCGACCGCGCGGGCGATGCCGAAGTCGATCACGCGCGGCCCGTCCGCGGCCAGCATGATGTTGTCGGGTTTGAGGTCGCGGTGCACGACCCCGGCCGCGTGGATCGCGGCCAGCGCGGTGGCGGTGGAGACGGCCAGGCGGTGCAGTTCGACGCCGCTGCGCGGGCCCGCGGTGGCCACGGCGCGCTGGAGCGTGGGACCGTCGATGAACTCGGTGGCGATCCACGGCTCGGCGGCCCCGGGGTCGGCGTCCAGGATCGCGGCGATGCAGAACCCGCTCACCCGCCGGGCCTGCTCGACCTCGGTGCTGAAGCGGCGGCGCATCTCCGGATCCCCCGCCCAGCTGGCGTGCAGGATCTTGACCGCGGCGCGACCGCCGTCGGGGTCCTCTCCGAGGAACACCTCGCCGAAACCGCCGCGCCCCAGCGACCGCACCAGCCGGTACTTCCCCGCCGTGCGGTCGGAGGGCTGACCCGCCCCGCCGCTGCCCTTCTGGACGTGCTGGTCCTCCACCAGGCCACCCCGTATCCGTCGTCATCGCTTCCCCCGGCGGACCCATGACGGGCCCGTGGGAACTATAGCCACGTTTCGGTCGGCCCGGACCCGGGGACATGGGCGGGCACCGAAGTCCCGTTCCCTGTGGTCCGATGCCGTGCGGGGGCGAAACGTTCTCTCCCCGTGCCCGTCCGAATACCTCTCCGCCTCACGGCCGGACCGTCAGCGGGCCCGCCCCCGGGGCCGGTGGTCGCCGCGCTGGACGCGCTGGACGAGGTCGTCGGTGAGCGTGCCGTAGCCGGTGGCGGCCCACACGCTCTCCTCCGCGGGCACCTCGTAGTAGGGCACCGGCGCGCCCTCGTGCTCGGCGGGCAGGACCACGGGACGCGCCCGGTTGCGGACGGCCTTGGCGCAGTCGGCGCACAGCGGGACGCGGATGGTGCGCGTCCCGCCGAACTCCCGCCAGGGCGTCACCTTGGTGTTCGTGCCGTGCAGCGGGTTGGCGTAGCAGTGGCGGCGCCGGACGGCGGAGCGCGCGCCCCCGGCCGCGCTCTCCAGCGCGTCCTCGGCCATGTCGAGCAGCACGAGCACGCCCACGGCGTCGGGCAGGGTGGCCCCCTCGGCGGCCATCCGGTCGTGGACCGCCGCGGCGGCGGAGCGGGCGTCCAGGGCGCGCTGGAGGCTCTGGCCCGACCTGGTGTCGGACCCCTGGTCCGCGTCCATGCGGCTCAGGCGCTCGCCCACCTCGATGAGGTCGCGCTCGCCCTGTTCGACCAGGGAGTCCAGCTGGGCGCGGTCGGCGTTGTCGAAGGCCGCGTGCTGGGTGATGGAGGCCGCCCTGCGCCTGCCCACGCGCGCGGTGAGGCGGCCGCGCACGAACAGCGCCAACAGGATCGCGAGCAGGACCGCGATGACGGCCCCGACCGCGAACAGCGGGCCGGATCCCGGACCGCTCCCCTGCCCGGCGTCCCCGCCCATGCCGGTGATGTGGGGGTTGGCCTCCTCGTAGGACCGGAGGGCCGCCTCGTAGGCCGCGCGCGGGTCGTCGGACAGCGCGGCCTCCACGGCCGCGTCGGCCTGCTGGAGCATGGAGCCGTCGAAGTCCGTCCCGTAGGAGGCGGCCAGGGCCCCGTGGTGCGCGGGGGCCGCCTCCTGGACACCGGGACCGTAGTCCTCCCCGTGGAACCCCGACACCTCGTCGTAGGCCAGGTAGTGCGCCTCGCCGCCGCCCCTGCGGTCGTGCACGACCGACACGAGCGTGGCCGCGTCACCGTTCCAGACGTCGCCGGACGTCAGGGGCACCGCGATCACGTACAGGTCCAGGTCGGAGGACTCGATGACCCCGGCGACCCGCTCCTGGTCCTGGGCCGGGAAGGCGGACTCGTAGGCGGGGTCGACGTAGACCGGCGACTCCTCCAGCGCGTCGGCGATGGCCTGGGTGCGGTCCTGTGGGCTTTGGGCGCCGGGGTCCTGCGCGTCCGACTCCTGGGCCAGGGCACCGGTCGCGGGGTACAGGAGCAGCACGGCGCAGGTCGCGGCCAGCGTCCGCGCCGCGTACAGGGCCGGTGGGGAATCAGCGGGCATCGATCTCCTCCAGGAGCCTCTCGGCCATACGCGCGGGGTTCTTGGCCCCGAAGCGGTACTCGACCCACGCGCGTTCGTTCATCGACAGGTGGTCCCGCCGCGTCCCCGCGCCGTCGCGCACGCGCAGCAGGGCGGCCGTGCGCTGCTGGTCGGTCAGGTCGGCGCACGCCCGGCACACGGGGAACAGGCCCCGCCGCTCCCGTGGCCCGGCGCGTTCGAACGCCTCGGCGGGGCCGTGCAGGGGGTTGACCATGCACGGGGAGGTCTCGGCGGAACCGGGGTCCGCCAGGGCGGCGTGCGCCCTGCGGGAGACGACCGCCACGCCGACCAGGTCGAGGTCGTCGGGATCGGCGTCCATGACCATCAGCGCCGCCTCGACGGGGGGCATCATCGAGACGGGGAGGCGCCCGGCCCGGTCGGAGGAGACCAGGGCGGCCAGCCGCGCGCGCTCGCGCTCGGCCGTGCGGCGCAGGGCCCGCGGGGAGGGCTGGACTCGGCGCCGCACGCGCGAAGCCCGTACCAGGGCCGCCGTCCCCAGCACCGCGCCCAGCAGGAGCGCGCCGACGACGGGGCCCAGGAACAGCACTCCGGCCCAGAAGTCCTCCCAGAAGCGCGTCGTCCGCGGTTCGGGCACGGTCGCCGAGCTGTCGTACGGAGGCGGCGGGTCCCCCGCCTCCGGGTCGCGCGGAACCTCCTCCACCGCCTCCAGCAGCAGGGCGAACTCCTGCGCCGGGGTCATGGCCGCGCCCTCGTCCAACGCCTGGCCCAGGTAGTAGGAGTCCAGGTCGGTACCGAAGGCGAGCACGGTCGTCTCGGGCGTCTCCTCGTAGGACTCCTGGGTGATGACCGCGTAGACGCCGTCCTCGCCCAGGACGTGGCGCATCGCGTGCGCGAACCGCGCCGGGTCGCCCTCGCTCTCGTCGGTGTCGGCCATCGGCAGGAGGACCGCGTACACCGGGACGGAGGAGCGCTCCGCGCGCTCGGCGACGTCCGCGAGCCCCTCGCGGGACAGCGGGCTCAGGGGGTCCACGTAGAGGGGGCCGCCGCCGAGCCCGTCCACCACCCGTTCCACGCGCACGGTGGAGGTCACGTAGGGCGGCTGCGACCGGGCCTGCTCCAGGGGATCGGGGCGTTCGCTCGCGCCCAGGGGCACGCTGTCCATGTAGTACAGGGCTCCGGCCACACCGGCGGCGGGCAGGGCCAGTCCGAACACCGAGGCGACCGCGACCGCGGCGACCGTGCTGCCGCCCCTGCGGCGTGTCCACCACACGTGGCAGAGGGACAGGGTGAGCAGCGCGCCGGTCGCGGTGCTGACCAGGAAGCCCAGGTTGCTGGGCCCGACCGACGTGGTCGGGTCCAGGTCCTCCAGGAACTCCTCCCAGGCCGTGGGGCTCCGGTAGGCGTCCTGCTCCGCGGAGTACTCCTGCCGGAGGCGGTCGGCCGTGGCCTGCGCGTCCGGGTCGGTCAGGGCCGCCGTGAAGGCGTCGGCGACCTCGTCGAGCGGGGCGCCGTAGTAGTCCAGCCCGGAGGAGTAGCGCACCGCGTCGGAGGCGGCGTCCACCGGCAGGTCCGCGCCCGCGGCCCGGGCCAGGGGAACGCTGTCGGGCTGGAG
This sequence comes from Nocardiopsis sp. TNDT3, assembly GCF_003427465.1. NCBI lineage: Bacteria > Bacillati > Actinomycetota > Actinomycetes > Streptosporangiales > Nocardiopsidaceae > Nocardiopsis > Nocardiopsis sp. TNDT3. Next base: position 7,238 of record NZ_QPFC01000064.1, read on the forward strand.
CAGGACGTAGAGGCCGTCCGCGCCGACCCGGTCGATCAGGGCGGGCAGCATGTCCCCTCCCCACCGCGGCTCGGTGCCGGGGAAGGGGCTGGCGACGACGTGGTAGGGCACGTCCAGGGCGCCGAAGGAGTCGTGGAGGTCGGCCTCCAGCTCCTCCAGGTCGTAGCGGCCTGCCAGGGCGTCGTCCACGACCACGGCGGCGCCCTCGGGCTGTTCGGCGAGCAGGGCGGCGTAGTGCTCCGCGGGGGTCACGCGCTCCTCGCGGGTCCCGGTTCCGGGCTCGGGCTGCGCCGAGGCGGGGGCGGCTCCGAGGACAGGAAGGAGGATCAGCAGCGCCGGGAGGACGACGGCCGACATGAGCCGGAGGAGGGGGCTGGTGGGGCCGGGCATGCGGTGAGCATAGCGGAGGTTTACGGACATCAGCCGGGGTGGGACCGGTCCCCGGCGGCGGACGCGGACGGGTCGGGAAGGCCGGGAGGCCCCGCCCCGCAGGGGGTCCGGACGCCGCGCCCGGCGGCTTCGGTACGCTCCGCACACGCTTTTTTGCTGAATGTCCCGATTTTGGAGTTTAGTCAGCTTTCTGGTGTTCCCCCTTGGCCCGTCCGGCCGCAGGCTGGGAAGCGGGGAGAACGCCCGGTGGTTCCACGCGCTTTCGCACCTCGCGGACAGCGCCGACCTGCGACCGCCCGCACGGCGTCGGAGTTCCCCGCACCAAGCCACGAAGGGAAACCCACTGTCATGCAGAAGAAGACCCTGCGCCGCATCGCGATCACGGCCGTCGCCGCACCCGCCCTGGCGTTCGGAGCACCGGCTCTGGCCTCGGCGGACGCGTACTACGAGGTGGAGTCCAGCGGCGCCAACTCCCACGGGGCGTACAACTACGAGCTCGAGGCCTTCGCCGGTGACGGCAAGTCCTGGTTCGAGGAGTCCTTCAACGTCGCCGGCAAGGGCGGTGCCTACTCCTCCAGCACGGAGAGCGGCGCCGGCTAGGGTCGCAGGCTCACGATGACGGCTCCCGGCGCCGCACGGCGGCGCCGGGAG
>NZ_QPFC01000645.1:0-3312 GCF_003427465.1 Nocardiopsis sp. TNDT3
GGCGGCCCCGTCCTCCGCGACGACACCACGACCGGTGCCACCCTCGCGCGCCGCGACCCTTTCCTGTACCCTCGTCGTGGTCGCTTTTCGGATAAGCGGGAAGGTGCGAGCGAAGATCAGGACACTGGCTCCCCTCAGTCTGGCTTCGTCTTTCCGGGGCCATTACAACTGGCGGAGCATGCCCGCGAACTCGCACTCCCACTCGGCCCCGCGACACTCCTGCAGTTCCTTCTCACCATCGCCGCCGGCCTGTTCACCTGCAAAGTCGCCACGGGTACCGCTGATCTGCTCGTGAGAATCCTCAGGCACAAGGCCGCACAACGGTGGCCGGGCCTGGTGCCGGAAAAGCCGCGCCACTGTTCGGCCGAAACAGGGGAGCCCGTTCCGGGGCCGGCGGGAACCCGCAACGGGGTCCACGGCGACGTCGGGGGCGTCGTGATCCAGGCCGGGCGCGTAGACCGGCTCCACATCCACCCCCACGGCAGCGCGCCCCCGAAGGACGGCCCGGGGACGGCGGGAACGGCCGCGCCCGAGTAGACCCCCTGAGAGGCGAACCGTGCCCGGGATCGGGACACATCACCATCCTCCACCCATCTATACACATTGTGTATAGTCGCCGCCATGTCCATCGGCAACACGCTGCTCGGTCTGCTCGAATCGGGCCCCCGCCACGGGTACGACCTCAAACGCCTCTTCGACGAACGGTTCGGACACGACCGGCCGCTGCACTACGGACAGGTCTACTCGACGATGTCGCGCCTGCTCAGGGACGGCCTGGTCGAGGTGGACGGGGTGGAGACGGGCAGCGGCCCCGAGCGCAAGCGCTACGCCATCACCGACGCCGGTGTCACCGACGTCGGCCGCTGGCTCTCCACGCCGGAGAGCCCCGAGCCCTACCTCCAGAGCACCCTGTACGCCAAGGTCGTGCTGGCTCTGCTGACCGGCCGTGACGCCGCCGGGCTGCTGGACGTCCAGCGGACCGAGCACCTGCGCCTGATGCGTGAGCTCACCCGCCGCAAGAGGGGCGGCGACCTCGCGGACCAGCTCGTCTGCGACCACGCCCTGTTCCACCTGGAGGCCGACATCCGGTGGCTGGAGCTGACCGCCGGCCGCCTGGACCGGCTCGCCGGGCAGGTCCGCGCATGAGCGGCACCGCCGCCGCGGAGGTCACGGGCACCCTGCTCACCGCCACCAGGCTCCGCAAGTACTTCGGTTCGACCGCCGCGCTGAACGGGACGGACTTCAGCATCGACTCCGGCGAGGTCGTCGCCGTCATGGGCCCGTCCGGATCCGGCAAGTCCACGCTGCTGCACTGCCTGGCGGGCATCCTCGACCTCGACGGCGGCACCGTGCACTACGGCGGGCACGAGCTGACGGCCCTGTCCGACGCCGAGCGCAGCAGGCTCAGACGCAGCGACTTCGGCTTCGTCTTCCAGTTCGGCCAGCTCGTCCCCGAGCTCACCTGCGTGGAGAACGTCGCGCTGGCCCTGCGCCTGACCGGCGTCGCCCGTAGGCGGGCGGAGGCCTGCGCGACGGAGTGGATGGCCCGCCTGGAGGTGGACGACGTCCGCGACAAGCGCCCCGGCCAGGTGTCCGGCGGGCAGAGGCAGCGGGTGGCCATCGCGCGGGCGCTGGTGGCCGAGCCCCGGCTGCTCTTCGCCGACGAGCCCACCGCCGCGCTGGACTCGCTCGACGGGGAGCGCGCCATGGAGCTGCTCACGGGCGCGGCCCGCGACACCGGGGCCGCGGTCGTCCTGGTCACCCACGACGTCCGGGTCGCCGCCTACTCCGACCGCGAGGTCGTCTTCCGCGACGGCCAGGCCCTCGGCGACGCCACCGGGCCCACGGGGGCGACGTGACCGGCCGGTGGTACCGCGACCTGGCCATGGGCGCCAGGCTCACCCTGAACGGCGGGTGGGCCGGCTGGACGGGGACGCTGCTCACCGCGCTGGGCGTGGGCCTGGGGGTGATGGTGCTCCTGCTGGCCGCCTCGGCGCCCTCGGTGCGTGCGGCGGGCCAGGAGCGGATGGACGAGCGGACACCGGTGTACCTGGAGTGGGGTGCGCCGACCGGCGACGCCGCGGTCCTCGCGGCCCCGCGGGTCGTGGAGTACCGGGGCGAGATGTTCACGGGCATGCTGCTCGAAGCGCCCGCGGGTCCGGGGTCGGACGTGCGCCCGCGGGGGATCGACCGGCTGCCGGAGGCGGGCGAGCTCCACGTCTCCCCCGCCCTGCGCGACCTCCTGGAGTCCCCCGAGGGCGCCCTGCTCGCCGAGCGGTTCGACGGCGCCCCGGTCACCGGCCTGATCGGCGCCGAGGGGCTGCGGGGGCCGCACGAGCTCTACTTCTACCTGGGCACGGACACCCTCTCGCAGTCCCCGGTACCGCACGCCGCCTCGGGCTTCGGCGCGGATCTGCGGGACGGCGGCATGCCCGCGGTCCTCGTCCTTCTCGTCGTCGTCATCATCGCGGTGCTGCTGCTGCCGGTCGCCGCGTTCGTCCTCACCGCGACGCGGTTCGGGGCCGAGCGGCGCGACCAGCGCCTGGCCGCGCTGCGGCTGGTGGGCGCGGACAGGGCCACGATCCGCAGGATCGCCGCGGGCGAGTCCCTCGTCGGCGCGGTCCTGGGCCTGGTCCTGGGCACCGGGTTCTTCCTGGCGGCGCGGGCCTTCGCCGACGACGTGCGGCTCCCGGGTCCGGGCGTGCTGCCCGCGGACCTCACACCGGTGCCGCTGCTCGCCGCCCTCGTGGTGGTGCTCGTCCCGGCCGGCGCCGTCCTGGTGACGCTCCTGGGACTGCGCGGGGTCGAGGTCGGTCCGCTGGGCGTCTTCCGGGAGGGCGCCGACCGGGGGCGGCGGCTGTGGTGGCGCGCGGCGGTCCTGGCCGTCGGCTGCGCGGTCCTGGCCGTGCTCGGGCGCGGAGGAGGCTCCGAGGGCACGGAGTGGGCCGTCGCCGCCGGTGTGGCGGTGACCCTGACGGGGTTCACCCTGCTGCTGCCGTGGGTGGTCGAGGCCGTGGTGGGCCGACTGCGCGGCGGTCCGCTGTCGTGGCAGATGGCCACGCGGCGCCTCCAGCTGAACAGCGGGATCGCGGCCCGCACCGTCAGCGGGGTCACGCTCGCCGTGGCCGGGGCGATCGCGCTCCAGATGCTGTTCTCCGCGATCGAGGCCCAGGCCGCCTCCGACGGCGGCCGGGGCTCCGGCCGGGTGGGGATGATCGCCTCGGCCGCGGTGGGGAGTCGCGCCGAGGCCGCGGAGTTCGCCCGCGACCTCGACGGCGCCAGGGGCGTGGAGTCCTCCTCCCCCTTCCTCCT
>NZ_QPFC01000646.1:0-1967 GCF_003427465.1 Nocardiopsis sp. TNDT3
GTCCCCGACCGCTGTCGGGGACCGGCCCGGCCGAATCACCCGCTAGCCGAGGAGTTTGTGGCAGTGTCGAAGAAGCTTTTCGTCGAGATCGTCTCGCCCGAACGTGAGATTTGGGCGGGCGAGGGCGACATGGTCATCGCGAAGACCGTCGAGGGTGAGATGGGCGTCCAGCCCGGGCACGTCCCGGTGCTGTCGCTGCTCGCCCACGACGCGGTCGTCCGCGTGCTGGGCGCGCGGGAGACCGGCGAGGTCCGGGCCGCCGCGCACGGCGGGTTCGTCTCGGTCTCGGGTGAGGGACGCGTCTCCATCCTCGCCGAGACCGCCGAGCTCGCCGAGGACATCGATGTGGACCGCGCGCGTACGGCGCTGAAGGGCGCGGCCGAGTCCGGCGACAACGTCGCCCTGGGCCGTGCCCGCAGCCGTCTGCGGGCCGCGGGCGAGGAAGTCGCCTAGCGTAGGACGGCGGGACGAGTGGTGGGCATGCAACGGCTCCGGCCCGGAGCACCCTGGTGGGAGTCCGCGCTGTGGGTGTTCCTCGCCCTGCTCGTCGTCCTGCTGGCGCTGGCGCTCGCCGTCACCCTGCGCCGCTGGATCCTCGTACGGCGCGGCGGCGCGGTGGAGTGCTACCTGCGCGCCGTCGGGGCGCGGGGCCGCAGGGGGTCCTGGCGTATCGGCTTCGGCCGGTACGGCACGGAGAACCTGGGCTGGTTCCCGATCTTCTCCCTCAGACCGCGGCCGACAGCCAGGCTGTCGCGCCGCGGTCTCGTCGTCGTGGGGCGGCGCGCCCCCGCCGGGGACGAGGGCCTGCCCGCGGACCTCACGGTGCTCCAGGTGGGCTGGTTGCTCGCCGACGGCTCCGACCCCCGCGAGGCGGCCTACGAGATCGCCATGGGCGAGGGCACCCAGACCGGCTTCCTGTCGTGGCTGGAGTCGATGCCCCCGGGAACGCACTGGGAGAGCTGAGTTTGCGCGTGGGTGGTTCCCCCGCGCGCCCCCGTGTGCCTAGCATGGCCGACATGAGTACGATCGTCGCTTTCTCCGTCGCCCCTCTCGGAACCGGTGAGTCCGTCGCCCCCGCCGTCGCACGCGCGGTGCGGGTGGTCCGGGAGAGCGGACTGCCCAACGAGACCTCCGCCATGTTCACCAGCGTCGAGGGTGAGTGGGACGAGGTCATGGACGTCGTCAAGCGCGCCGTGCAGGCCGCGGGGGAGGGCGCCTCCCGGGTCAGCCTCACCCTCAAGGCCGACGTCCGCGAGGGCGTCACCGACGGCTTGCGCAGCAAGGTCGAGGCCGTCGAACGCGAACTCGGCGACGCCTGAGACCGGGCCTTTCGCGGGGCGCGGCGCGGCCGTGCCCCGTGTCCTCTTCCCCTGGGCGGCCGGACACGGCAGGATGCGGTTCCATGCTCGCCTCGCGACTTCCCCGGCTCCTGGGCCCCGCCCTCCTCGTCCCCCTGCTCGCCGCCTGCCAGCCCTCGGGCGGCCACGTCGGCGCCGTGGCCACGGGCCACTTCTCCGCCGCGCACGTGTTCCCCGTGCTGGTCGTGGCCTGGTGCGGTGACGCCTCCCCCCGCCAGATCGACCTGACCGGCGGCGGACAGCGGATCCACCTGATCGCCACCCGCGACTTCGACGGCAACCGGACCGAGGTGGACCTGGCCGCCCCCGGTGACGCCTGGCGGATCACCGACGGCGACGGACGGCAGGTCTACCGTCTGGTCCCGGAGTCGGAGGGGGAGGAGTACACGGTCGGAATCGGCTCGCGGGAGGCCCCGCCGGGCGAGGAGACCGAGCACGACATCGGCACGGTCGCGTTCACGACCGGGGTGCTGGCCGAGGAGCAGGGCGTGTACGCCGCCGCCGGGGGGTCGGCCGAGGCGGAGTTCGTCCCGGAGGAGGAGTTCCCGCCCGAGTGCTGAGGGGCCGGGGCCGCCCTCGTCCCGGAGTGTCCGGCGCCCCCGCCCTCCC
>NZ_QPFC01000647.1:0-9525 GCF_003427465.1 Nocardiopsis sp. TNDT3
GGCGGCCGGACGATGGCTTCCCGGGTCTTCCGTCCGTGTCGGACGCGGGCGTTCCCGCTGCCGCTGGGGCTTCTGCGGCTCCGGTGCGGAGGCGGGTGCGCCGCGCACGAGGGTGCCCACTCCGCGCACCGCCTCGACCAGGCCCTCCTGGCGCAGGGCGGCCAGCGCCTTGGTGGCGGTGGCCATGGCCACCCCCCACTCGCGCATGATCTCCCGCGTCGAGGGCACCCGTTCGCCCGGTCGCAGCTCACCGGAGCCGATGCGTGCGCGGATGTCGGTGACGACCCGCGCGTAGGGCGGCAGTTCCCTTTTTCCGGTCGTGGACACCACTGACCCCTTCCGCTCCTGTCGCGCTGCTCCGAGTGTACTAGTGCACGTCGGGGTTCGGGTTACCTCGTCGAAGGCGCTGGGGTGACCCGGGGGAGCCCTTTTCTGCCCCTGGTGCACTAGGCATGTGCACTAGTGCTGTTGGTCTTGAAGTCGCACTTTGAAGGGTTTGCGACAGGGGGTGTGCTGTGTATACGTTGTACGCGCAGTGCGTCGCTCCGACGTGCGCCCCGGTGCGCGCCTCGGCGCGTACGCCGTCCATCGGAGCCCACGGCCCTTTCGGAGGCCACCATGTCCCACACGTCCACCCCGGAGCCCCGCACGGCTCCGGCCCCCGACCACCCGCTCCCGCTCGACCGCCGCTCCCTGGCCCCGGACCTGGCCCGCGGCGTCATGCTGCTGTTCATCGCGCTCGCCCACACGCACCTGTTCACCGTGTTCATCGGCGGCCCGCAGGGCGCTCCCAACCCCGCCGACCAGCTCACCACCGCGGCCACGGTCATGTTCGTCGACCTGCGCAGCTACCCCATGTTCGCGGCCCTGTTCGGGTACGGCCTGGCCCGGATCCATCGCCGCCGCGGCCAACAGGGGCAGGACTGGCCCCGGACCCGCGGCCTGCTGCGCCGACGCGGCCTGTGGATGGTCGCCTTCGGTCTGGCGCACACGGTGCTGCTCTTCCCCGCGGACATCCTGGCCGTCTACGGCCTGGTGACGCTGGCCCTGGTGGGCGTTCTGCGGTTGCGCGACCGGACCCTGGTGATCCTGGCGGCGGCCTGGCTGCCCGTGGCCGCGGCCGTGCACGCCCTGATCGCCGCCGAGGACACCGTGACGGGACAGGGCATGCCGCTGATGCCCGACGGGTTCGCGGACGAACTCCTCTTCCGGGTGACCCTGTTCTCGGTCCTGGCCGTGGTGATGTTCGCCAGCACGCTCGTCCCGTTCCTGATCGGTGTCCTGGCGGCCCGGCACCGGATCCTGGAGCGGCCCCACGAGCACCTGCGACTGCTGCGCGCCACCGCGTTCGCGGGCATCCCCCTGGCGGCGCTGGGCGGCCTCCCCCTGGCCCTGGACAAGGCGGAGGTGTGGATCGGCGCCACGACCGGGGACCTCGTCGCCGCCACGGCACTGCACCAGGTGAGCGGCTACGCGGGCGCGCTGGGCTACGCCGCGCTCATCGCCCTGGTCGCGGTCCGCCTCACGGGCCGACAGGGGCCGGTGACCGACGCCCTGGCCGCGCTCGGACAGCGCTCCATGACCTTCTACCTGGCCCAGTCCGTGGCCTGGGCCGTGCTGTTCTCCTCCTACACGCTCGACCTGCACATGACGTCGCCCGCCGTCGGCGCGGGCGTCGCGGTGGCCGTGTGGCTGGCCACGGTGCTGCTCGCCGACCTCATGCGCCGCCGGGGCGTGCGCGGACCCGCCGAGGTGGCGCTGCGCCGCCTCACCTACGGGTCGTCGCGCTGAACCGTCCGGCCCTCCCGGGCGGGGCCGGTCGGCGGATTCCTCCTCCGACCGGCCCCCCAGCGGTGCTGACGGCTCCGTAGGCGGCCGTCGTGTCAGGCCGACTTCCCGGTGACGCGGTGCAGGCGGATCGCGGAGATCAGGAAGAAGATCCCGCCCAGGGTGGCGTAACCGGCGAGGCCCGTCAGTGGGGCGTCCGGGGTGCCGCTCTGCATGAGGAACCCCGCACCGGCGAACGTGGAGATGCCGCCGCTGAGGATCATCGCCCACTGGCCGCCGAGCCCGTAGCGGATGAGGGCGACGGTGAGCTGCACGGCCCCGGCGGTGATCGCCCACACGCCCCACACGGCCAGCACGGCCGAGGAACCCGAGGTGACGGCGAGGCCCAGGCCGACGGCGGTGAGCAGGCTCAGCGCCATGTTGGCGTACAGCCCCGCGGTCGGCCGCGCCGCCGCGGACCCGCGGAAGTCGACCACGGCGGCGGCGAGGTCGAACAGCGGGTAGAGCACCAGCAGGGCGATGCTGACGGGCGTGAGCGAGGAGGCGGTCAGGGCGAGCAGGGCCGCCCAGACGACGGCGAATCCGAAGCGGACGTAGTACAGGTTCCGCAGTCCGCGGGCGATGCCGATCCTGTCGGTGCTGTCGGTGTTGGCGCTGGTCGCGGTGGTCATGGGGTGCTCTTTCGCTGAGTGGCCCCGGTGGTCCGGGGTCGGTGTCCGGTCCGGGTGCGTCGCTCGTGTCCCCACCGTGCGCCGTCGCGGAGTCCGGCCATGGAGTGGCTGGTCTCGGGCGAGGCAGGCGGTCGGATACGGGAACGGCTCCCTAGGTAGAATGACTAGTAACTCTACTTGGTGGCGAGTGTAGGCCGAGAGGTGCCGGTCCACAAGCCCATGGAGGAGCTCATATGATTCCGCCCATGGCCAACCCGATGCGTGAACGCCTGTTGGAGGCGGCGACCGAGCTGTTCTACGCGCACGGCCTGCGTGCGGTGAGCGTCGACAAGGTCATCGAGGGCGCCGCCACGACGAAGGTGACGTTCTACCGCCACTTCAAGAGCAAGGACGACCTCATCGTCGCCTACCTCGAACGCCGCGCCGCGCTCGAACGCGAGGGGATCGACGCGGCCATCGCACGCGGCGAAGGCGACGTGGACGCGACGTTGGGGCTCATCGCGGAACAGGTCGGGATCATGGCCTGCGCGCCCGGGTTCCGCGGCTGCCCGTTCATCAACGCCGCCGCCGAGTACCCCGACCCGGACAGCCCCGTGCGGCGGACGGTCGACGCGCACCGCCGCTGGTGCAGGGGGGCCTTCGAACGGCTCGCCGCGCCGCTGGGCCACAGGGAGGCGGGCGACGTCGCCGACGACCTGATGCTGCTCCGCGACGGCGCGATGGTCGCCGGATACCTCGGTGAACCGGCGGCCGTGGCCGACTCCTTCCTGCGCAGCGGCCGTGCGGTCACCGGTGTCGCCGCATCCGGCGGCGCGTCCGACGGCAGGTCCGGTTCCGCGGGGCCGGTCAGTTAAGCCGCGGTTCGCGGTCGGGCCGTGACGTCGAACGGCCGCGGGCGGAGCCGTCGAGCGTGCGGGCGACCGCCCGCCCCGCCGAGGAGCCGCCCGCTCCGGTCGCTCAGACTCCGGACGGCGCGGTGCGTTCGGGGGCCGCACCGTCCCGGGCGGCCCGCCGGACAAAGGCCACCGGCACAACTCCCGTGAGCGCGCGTTCGACGGTGCGGACCTCAGGCGGAACGCCCGGAACCGACCCGCTCCTCCTGCCCGACCTCGTTCACCGCCGAGCTGGGAACGCCGAAGATCCTGTCGAACGCCCAGTTGTAGGCGAAGGTGTAGAACGGGATGTAGACGATGAACACCAGGTCCAGCACGAACGCCCGCAACAGCGTGATCTCCAGCCACCACGCGATGAGCGGGATCAGGAAGCACACCAGGGTCAGCTGGAAGCCCACCGCGTGCAGGACGCGCCGGCGCACGGTGCGCGTGCGGTCGCGCTGGCGCCGCTCCCACGCCTCGAACAGGTAGTTGAAGACCAGGTTCCACACCGTCGCCACGCAGGTGATCATGAGCGCCAGGGGTCCGGTGGTGGCCGGTGACTCGCCCGTCAGCAGGGACATCACCGCGGTGCCCACCGCGAGCCCCAGGATCTCGTATCCGCTCACGTAGACCAGCTTGCGCTTCACACCTTGCACAGCACACACACTCCCGTTCCGTCGGTCAACGGGGGAAGACGTTATATTCAGGACTACTGAACATAAAAGTCAGGTCCCTTCAGAAAAGCTGACAGTTGTATGGCTCTCTCCAGCGACGGCATCGAGCTGTTCCTGGCCGTGGTCGACCACGGCTCCTTCTCCGGCGCGGCCCGCGCGCTGCGCCGGGTGCCCTCCGCAGTGAGCATGGGCATCGCCAACATCGAGGCCGAACTCGGCTACCCCCTGTTCGACCGGTCGCGCCGCGAGGCGGTGCCCACCCCGCGGGCCCTGGCCCTGGTGCCCCACGCACGGTCCGTCGCCAGCAGGCTGCGGCTGTTGCAGGTCCACGCCGTGGAGCTGTCGCGGGACCTGGAGAGCACGCTCACCGTCGCCGTGGCCGCTGGTGTTCCGGACCGGGACCTGCTGGACGCCCTGGCCCGGGTCGGCGGCCGCTACCCCCTGCTGCGCGTGAACCTGCTCCGGGCGCCCCAGGACGGGGTCCGGGAGATGCTGCACCGGGAGTGGGCCGACCTGGCGCTGCTGGCCGCGGCCCCGGACGTGGACCGGGAGGAGGTCTTCACCAACGTGACCGACGAGGTCTTCGTGGCGGTGGTCTCGGCCACCGCGGACACCCCCGGCCTGCCCGCCGACCTGCGGCGCCTGGAGGACCTCGGCGCCAGCCGCCAGATCGTGGTCGCCGGTCCCGACGACGCGGTCGCCGATCGTCGGCTCCTGGTCTCCGACGCCCGGTGGCACGTGGACTCGGTGGAGGCCGCGCTGGGGCTCGTGGAACGCGGCGCGGGATGGGCCAACCTGCCCCTGGGGGAGGTGCGGGAGGCGGTCGCGGCCGGGAGGGTGAGGGTGCTGGAGTTCGTCAACCTCAAGAACGGGTTGGCGATGCCGGTGCACCTGGTGTGGCTGCGCAGGAGGCCGCTGCGCCGGGCCGCGGGGGAGGTCGTCGCGCTGATGAGCCGCGACCACCGCTGACCGGCCGGAAGCGGGGTCCGGCACGGGGAACGGGAACCGCCTCCAGCGCGTGGTCGGGGAGCGCTTCGCCGAGCCCTCGGGCGGGGCGGGCGGGTTCGATGCCAGCGGGCCGTGACCGCGACGGGCCGGGCTTCCCCGCTGATCCCCACCGAGCTTCCGGCGTCCGCGGGCGGGAAGTTCAGTCAGCGGCGGCCGGTGAGGGAACCCTCCTCGGTCTCGTCGCCCTCGGCGGAGGCGATGACGTCGTCGAGCAGCTCCCGGGAACGCCGCAGGTCCGCGATCATCCGGTCGATGCGCTCGCGCTCGGTCCTCAGCTCGCGGACCAGGTGGGCGTCGGCCGTGGCCGCTGGCCCGCCGTCGGCGTCGCGCATGCACGGCAGCAGCGTCACGATCTTGGCGCTGCACAGCCCCGCCGCGTACAGCTCCTGGATGCGTACCACCCGGTCCACCGCGGCCTCGGCGTACTCGCGGTGCCCGCCCGGGGTGCGCTCGGAGGCCAGCAGGCCCTGCTGCTCGTAGTAGCGCAGCGAACGCGGGCTCACCCCGCTGCGCCGGGCCAGCTCACCGATGCGCATGACGCACCTCACGTTCCTCGCGCTTGAATCTGACATTGGTGTCAACTCCTACGGTATCCGCATGAACGCCAAGGAGACAGAGTCCCCGCTTCTCAGCCCCGCGCGCCTCGCCGACACCGACCTGCCCAACCGGCTCGTGATCGCCCCCATGACCCGCAACCGCGCCGAGCCCTCGGGTACTCCGAGCGAGCTCATGGCCGAGTACTACGCCCAGCGGGCCTCGGCCGGTCTGATCATCGCCGAGGCCTCCACCCCCAGCAGGGTCGGGCGCACCTACCCCGACATCGCCGCCCTGTACCGCCCCGAGCACACCGAGGGCTGGCGGCGGGTCAACCGACGCGTGGCCGAGGCGGGCGGGCGCATGTTCGCCCAGATCCAGCACGGCGGCCGCGTCGGCCACCCCGACACCAGCGGCCTGACCCCGCTGGCGCCCTCACCGATCGCCCTGCCCGGGACCATCCACACCCCCGGCGGACGCCAGCCCGCGGTGACGCCCCGGCAGATGGGCCGGGACGACATCGCCACCACCGTCGCCGACTTCGCCTCCGCCGCCCGCCGGGCCGTGGAGGCCGGGTTCCTGGGCGTGGAGGTGCACGCCGCCAACGGCTACCTCCTCCACCAGTTCCTGACCCCGGGCACCAACCGGCGCCGGGACGCCTACGGCGGCGCTCCCGAGAACCGGATGCGCTTCGTCCTGGAGGTGGTCCAAGCCGTCGTCGCGGAGGTCGGTCCCGACCGCGTCGGCGTGCGCGTCTCCCCGGGCAACACCGCCAACGGCATCGCGGAGACCGACGAGGACATCGCCGCCCTCTACCCGGAACTGACCACCCGCCTGGACGCGTTGGGGCCCGTGTACCTGCACGTGGCCTTCGCCGACCCCGACAGTTCCGTGTGGAAGCGGATCCGCTCACGCTGGTCGCGCACCCTGATCGGCAACCCGGTGCTGCCCGGCGGGGAGATTCCCGCGGACGGCGGTCGGGACGCCGCCGAGCGCATGCTCCGGGCCGGGGCCGACCTGGTCGCCCTGGGCCGGCCCTTCCTGGCCAACCCCGACCTGGTCGAGCGCATCCGCACCGGGGCGCCGGTCAACCCGGTGCGCGACAGGTACCTGATGTACGTGGGCGGGGCCACCGGCTACACGGACTACCCGGCACTGGGCGGCTGATCCTGTCCCCGGCCGTCCCCGTGTCCGGCTGTCCCGCGCCCGACTGGCCCGGTGCCCAGTCGCCCGACCGCCCGGCTCCGCGACGGTGACGGACCTTGGCGGGGCGGCCGTCGGGCCTGTGCGCCCGTCACCGGTCGCCTGGTCGGGTCACGGACTCCGTCGGCGCATGACATCCGTCATGCCCGTCCCGTGCGGAGTGCGCGGAAAACCCGTGACCGGTGACACTCAGTGACAGAACTGCTCCGGCCTAGGTTCGGGAGCATGAACCCCAACGACGACCGTCACCACGCCTGGTCGGCCCCTCCGCCGACCGACGCCTTCCTTCGCGCTCCGGACGCGGACCCGTCAGCCGGTCCGTCCGGGCACCGTTCGCGCCGCCGGGGCCCGCGTCCCGTCCCGCCGGGGGTGGAGTACCACCGCATGCTCGCCGGGGACAAGCGCCGCGTCCTGCGCGGCGTCCTCGCGATCGTGCTCCTGCTCGTGGGGCTGTTCGCCATCAGCTACGCCTTCGCCGAGGCCTCCGCGTTCGTGGACGGGCAGATGGGCAGGACCAACCCGGCGGCGGGCGGCACCGACTACACGCCGGTCTACCACGCCTCGGGCATGCTCGGACTCGCCATGCTCATCCCGTTGAGCATGCTCATCCAGCGGCTGCTCTACGGAGTCAGGGGGGCCTCCCAGCACTCGGTGCTCTCGCGCTTCCGATTCGGAGTGCTCGGCCGGGCGCTGCTGTTCATCGGCCCCTTCTGGCTGATCGCCGTCACCGTCATGAACGTCTGGACACCCCCCGTTCAGAAGGACTGGCCCCTCGCCGATCTGGTCGCCATGTTCGTCCTCACCCTGCTGCTGGTCCCCCTCCAGGCGGCCGGTGAGGAGTACGGCCTGCGCGGGCTGGCCTTCCAGGTCGCCGGGAGCTGGAGCCGCGGGCCGCGGGTGGGACTGGTCCTCGCCGTCGTCGTCTCCAGCCTGCTGTTCACGACCATCCACGGCGCGGGTGACCCGTGGATCAACATCTGGTACTTCCTGCTCTCCCTCAGCCTGGCCGTCATCACCTGGCGCACCGGCGGGATCGAGATCCCGATCGTCATCCACGGGCTGCTCAACACGCTCACCTTCCTCATCTGCATCGTCCTGCAGATCGACCTCGGCGCCTCCGTCATGGACCGGTCGGCGGGCACCGGGTCGCCCATCATGCTCGTGCCCGCCGTCACCGCCGTCGTGATCGCGCTCGTGGTGTTCCTGCGTACGCGCCGGACGGGACCGGCCCTGACCCCCGGGCCCTTGCGAACCCAGCCGGACACGCGGTCCGCCCGGGTCCAGCCGGACGCGCGGCCCGGGTGGGTCCCAACCGTGAGGTGAGGAGTGGCCGGTCAGTCCCCGAGGAGGCGTTCGACGAGGAACCTCCAGCCGTCGATCAGGGGGTTGGGGGCGTCCGGCTCCGGAGGAGGGGCGGCGACCTCGTCCGTCGACATGTACAGCACGAGAGGACCCTCCAACGCGGCGGTCAGCTGCACGGAGAGGCCGTACAACCGGTCCGCGGGCAGACCGGCCAGGCCCAGGAGCATGCGGATGTGGGGCTGGGTCATACCGACAGCGCCCGCCGGTACCGGCAGGGAGCGGTCCACGGCGGCCCGGGCGATCGCGTGGTGCTCCAGCAGGAAGGGGATGCGGGCGCACCCGTAGGCGACCAGGCGCTCGGCGGGGTCGGCGCCCGGTCCCAGCGGCGGCGGTCCGGACAGCACCTGTTCCTGGAAGCGGTGCTCGGCGTCTTCGAGCAGGGCCACGAAGATGCCCGCGCGACTGCCGAAGCGGCGGAAGACGGTGCCCTTGCCCAGCCCCGCGCGTTCGGCGAGGCCGTCCATGGTCACCTGCCGTGTTCCGTGTTCGGCGATCATCGCGCGGGCTGTCTCCAGCAGGCGTTCGCGGTTGCGCGCGGCGTCCGCGCGTTCGCCGCGCTCCTTCCCGAAGGGCACCAGGGGCGAAGTCACACGGACAATCTACCCCGGGAACACTAAGCGGGGTAAAGTCCGTTTATAGTGGTGCGAGGGTCACCCGGACAGCTGGACCGTCCGGCCGTGTGGCCGTGCTCCGCATACCGCGAACCCGAACACCCTTGGGGGAAGAGCCCGATGAACCTGTTCCGTCTGGACGCCAGCATCCTGCCGACCGTCTCCTGCAGCGCCGAGATCGCCGACCGGGTCGAGGCCGAATGGGCCGCCGCCCACCCGCAGGGCGCCGTCAACCGCCGCCACCTGGGCACCGACCCGCTGCCCGCCGACGCCTGGGCCCTGGCCACCATCGGCGCCGGAACGGACAAGGCCGACCGCACGCCCGAACAGGTCCGGGCTCTGGCCCTGGCGGCCGAACTGGCCGCCGAACTCCAGGAGGCCGACGCGGTGGTCCTGGCCGTGCCGCTGTACAACTTCGGCGTCTCCCAGCACTTCAAGGCCTGGGCCGACCTGGTCATCGCGGGCGCGGGCGCCACCACCCCGCTGCTGAAGGACACCCCCACCGTGCTGGCCACCACCCTGGGCGGCGGCTACGGCCCCGGCACCCCCCGCGAGGGCTGGGACCACTCCACCCCCTACCTGGAGCGCGTCGTCGGCGACATCTGGCAGGCCGACCTGACCCTCATCAAGCGCGAACTCACCCTGGCCGCGACCACGCCGGGCATGGAGTCCCTCAAGGACCTCGCCCAGCAGGAGCACGACCGGGCCCTGGCCAGCGCCAGCGAGGCCGGCCGGGTGCTCGCCGCGCGCTGAGGGCCCCGGTCGCCACCGACCGCCCCGACACCGAGCCCGCCCCGGG
>NZ_QPFC01000648.1:0-2268 GCF_003427465.1 Nocardiopsis sp. TNDT3
CGATCACGCGGCGTTCGCGGCGGGCGGGGGCGCGCTGGGGTGAGCGGCGCGGGCGGCTGGAGGCGCCGTCCATCCCGGCCCTGGCCTTGGGCGCGGCAGCGGTCGGCCCGGCATTTGGCGGTGGACCGCGTGCGTGCGACCGTCAGCGGCGTCCGCCGCGCGTGCGCGGGTCGAACGAGCCGGGGACGTCGGCGTTGGCGTCATCGGCGGCGGAGAGACCGTGGACGGTGCGGACCACCCCGTCGGCGGCCTGCCTCTGCGCCACGGCGACGTAGTCGAGGAGCTGCCAGAGGATCTTCTCCGCCTCGCCCAGGGTCTCCTGCATCCGCTTCGAGTACTCCCCCTCGACCCCCCAGGGCGCCTCCTCGAAGGACGTGATCGCGTCGCGCGCGTCGGCCACCACCTCGTCCGTGAAGTCGGCGGCCTCGTAGACGAGCTTGTTGTGCCGCCCGATCCCGTCTACGTCGACGGAGAGCCGGCCGTGTGATGCGGACATCGTTCTCCTCCTGTTCGCTGTCTGATGGCTGCGGTCGGACCGTCACTCCAGGTCGCGCGGGGAGAAGCCCAGTGCGCGCAGGGTCTCCTCGACGTCCACCTCGCCGCGCAGCACGGCGGACGCGTCGACGCCTTCGGGGGAGGCGAAGTCGTACGCCTGCACGGCCCGCTCCGCCATCCGCCGCTGGGCGCGGGCGATCACCTCGACGATCGTAGCCGACAGCTCTGCGGCGGCCATGCCCCGGTACCCGTCGGTGTGGAACACGAGCCCGGCGAGGTCACCGGTCGCGTCGACCTCCGCGGTCACCAGCCGGTTCCTGGACGTGGCCTCCTCGGTCTCCGACTCCAGGCCCTCGCCCGCCTCCATGAGCTCCCTCAGTGTCGTATCGAGCCGCCGCAGTTCGGCTTCCATCTGCTCCCGTATCGGTGAACTCATGCCTTCAGGATCTCCTTCAAGGTTTTACTCAGGTCGTTCACGACAGGGACGGCCCGTGGAAGCGCGCTGCCGACGGCACTCCGGACGGCGGCCGGAACACCACCCGGCCCCGCTGTTGCGCGGCGGCGCCCCGGACACCCGCCGAGCACCGCCGGCGCGACCGCCCCGGGGCCGGGGGAAACCGACACGCCGGAGATCCGGTCTCGGTCACGCAGCCCAACGCGACAAAGGACACCGCACCGGCACGCCTTCCGAATGGGATGGAGAACTCCGTTCGCGGTCGGTTCCCACCCGGCCTCCCGAGTGGGCGGTGCCGCCCCGCCCCGGGAGGTCGGAGGCGCTCCCGGGCCGGCCCCGGCCAGCGATCCCGGTAGCCGTGGTCAGGCCGGGTCCCGACAGGAGGCCCTCCCCCGGCGACGCACACCTGAGAAAGGAACAGGAAAGCGATCACGGGCAACAGAACAGGGGAAGGAGGAAGGGTGGATCACCGCACGGGACCGGGCCGCCCCGGCGAATCATTCCCCTCCGCCCGACACAACAGGTACCGCACCGGGTGAGGTGAATGCAACCCGCGGAGTCGTGACTATACATAGGGGTCATCCCCCTCCGTATTCGGCACCCGATCGGAAAAGCCCGGAAACACGGACGCAACAAAATCCCGCGTCCGCACCCGCGGAACACCTCGAAACCAGAGGGGCGGGTTCCACTCCTGCGCGCGATGATGTTACCTTTACCCTCGCTTCAGATGCGCGTGGTGGGGAAAGGGGTCGGGAATGCTGTTCGACCCCCAGAAAATGGGTGACTCAGCACACGATTTCGTCAAAGTGGTGCTGGGCATCGACCTTCCCCGGGCCAGCGCACCGGCCATGCGCGCCGCTTCGGAGGTCTACGACCTCCTCGACAAGCAACTGCACGAGCTCTCCGACGTCATGGACACGACGCGCACCAACGTCCGGAGGCACTTCGGCGGAGCGGCCTCCGACTACTACAACCGCTCCCTGGCCGCCTTCACCAGCGGCGACAGGGACTACATCGGCAACGCGGCGAGCACGAGCCGCATGCTCTCGACCGAGCTGCGCAAGGCGGCGGCGAACGTCGACTACATGGTGGCGATGGTCTGGGTCCAGGTGGCCCAGCTCATCGCCGAGATCACCTGGGCCATCGCGACGGCCAAGTTCACCTTCGGCGCCTCCCTGAAGTGGATCCCGGTCTTCAAGGCGATCCGGAGCCTGGCCATCCGGCGTCTCATCGCCTGGTTCCTCGTCACCGTTCCGAGTCACCAGGTCGTCAGCCAGGTCTTCGCGAGCTTCGGCGCGCTGATCCAGCGCGTCCAGATC
>NZ_QPFC01000649.1:0-3623 GCF_003427465.1 Nocardiopsis sp. TNDT3
CACCCCTCCCGGGGCCCGCCCCTGTTCCCTCCTCCGGGGCGTGCAGGGCGACGAGCGCACCACTGAGGGCACTGCTTGGCACGTCACCCGCTGGTGACAGCCCCGTGGCCTCCCGTGCGGCGTGCGGATAACACCGCGGGGACACACAAGGGTGCCCGCGCCCCCGGAGGGACACGGGCACCACGGCCGGAGGGCCTCAGTCCAGGCAGAACTCGTTGCCCTCGGGGTCGGCCATCACGATGAAGCCGGTCTCCATGGGCGGCTCCGGCTCGTGGCGGCGCACCCTCGTCGCCCCCAGCGCCAGAAGTCGCGCGCACTCGGCCTCCAGCGCCGCCATCCGCTCCTCCCCCCGCAGCCCGGGCGCCACGCGCACGTCGAGGTGGAGGCGGTTCTTGACCACCTTGTCCTCCGGCACCCGCTGGAAGAACAGCCGGGGGCCGCGCCCCTCGGGGTCCTCGATGGCCGACCTCGTGTTGCGCTGGTCCTCGGGCACGCCCACCTGCTCCAGGAAGGCGTCCCACGCGGCCAGCGGATCGGCGCTCTCGGGCAGGTCGGCCCCGGGCGGCCCGGGGTGGACGTAGCCCAGCACGTCGCGCCAGAAGGACGACAGCGCCCGGGGATCGTGTGTGTCGAAGGTGATCTGGACGTCGAGGCTCATCGGTTCGCTCCGTTCGCGGCTGCCGCCGTGTGCAGGTGGAGGTCGCGCAGCAGGCAGACCTCGGACAGATGATGGATCAGCTCGCGGTGGATGTGCAGCACCAGGTCCGCCATGGGCGCCTCGGGGTAGGGCTCCTTCGCGCCGACCGGGGTCCGCAGCGCGGCCGCGTCCAGGTCGCGCACCCCGGCGAGCCACACGTCGACCTGGGTCTGGAGCTGGTCGAGCGCGTCGGACGCGTTTCCGGCGTACTCCCACGTCTCGTACGAGGCCGCCGGTGCGCCGAAGTGCGACGCGTTGCGCATGGCGAGCACGCCGACGATGACGTGGCCGAGCCGCCAGGCGATCGTGGTGAAGGGCGCGGGGTCCGGCTCCGGGAAGGCGAAGTCGATCGTGAAGTCCCCCGAACCCGCCTGCACGGGCGCCGTCGAACCGCCGCGCGGCCACACGCTCCAGCAGTCCGGCACCGGTGACCAGAAGTACTCGTCGTCGGTGAGGCCCTCCAGGCGGGGCCGGATGTGGTGGTTCCAGTGGAACTCCCACTGCTCGCGCAGGGTCTGGTTCCAGTCGGGTTCTGTGGTGTCCATGCGGCCACTCTGGCACCACTGGCGGACAGGATCGGTCCGCTATCTCTGGCAGTGTGGACCGCATGGACACGGCAGGCGCAGACGAACGCGGTACGACGGAACGGGTGCTCACGCTGCTCGGACTGTTGCAGCGGCGCCGGGTCTGGACCGGCCCCGAACTCGCCGACCGGCTCGGGGTCACGCCGCGCACGGTGCGGCGCGACGTCGACCGCCTGCGCGCGCTCGGCTATCCGGTACACGCCAGCCAGGGGGTCGGCGGGGGCTACCAGCTCGGTCCGGGCAAGGATCTGCCGCCGCTGCTGCTGGACGACGAGGAGGCGATCGCCACCGTGGTCTCGCTGCTCGCCGGAGCGGGCGGCGCGGACGGTGCGGAAGGCGGCGCGGGCGACGCCGCGCTGCGGGCGCTGACCAAGCTCGACCGGGTGCTGCCCACCCGGTTGCGCGACGAGGTGCGCGCGCTCTCCGGTTCGGTGGAGTCCTTCGGCTCGGGCCGCGTGCCGGTCGATCCCGAGGTGCTCATGACGCTGGCCCGGGCCTGCCGCGACGGGGTCGAGGCCGGTTTCGACTATCCGTCCGGGAGGGGGGTGCGACGGCGGCGGGTCGAGCCCCACCGCCTGGTCGCCTCCGAACGGCGCTGGTACCTGCTCGCCTACGACCTGGACCGCGACGACTGGCGCAGCTTCCGCGTGGACCGGATGACCGCCGTGGTCGCGCGGACCTGGCGCTTCCACCCCCGTGCGGCCCCCGACGCGGCGGCGTACGTGCAGGAGGGCGTGGCCAGCCGGGTCTACCCGCGCCGGGCGCGCTTCCTCGTACACGCGTCGGCCGAGACGGTGCGCGCGCAGATCCCCGCGTCGGCGGCGGTCGTGCGGGGCCGGGGCGACGGGCGATGCGAGGTGGTCAGCGGCGGCCACGACCTCGACTTCGTGCTCATGCACGTGCTCCTGTTGGGCCACGACTTCGAGGTGCTCGACCCGCCGGAGCTGGCGGGACGCTGCCGCGTGCTGGCGCGAAGGCTGCTGTCGGCCGGCGCGGCGGACCCGGCCGAGCCGGGCGGCGAGGAACCCGAACCCTGAGCGGCCGACCGCGAGGGGAACGGCCCCGCTCCCACGACCCGACCACGTTCCCCCGCGCGCCCCGGGGCGGCACAGCAGGCCGCACGTGCCCCGGTCCCGCGTCCCCCTCCGAGCCTGGGGGCGGCGAGAAGGTGGTCTGCGCCCGGCCCTGACCCGTCCGCATCCGCAGCAGGCGGCCTGTGTCTTGCTCTCGCGCCTCCATCCGCGTCTGAGGCCGCGGGTGACGAAAGGCGTATACAGCGGACTGGCCCCTACGCACGTCTCTGGACGGCGCGGCAGGCCGCGCGTGCCCCGATCCCGCATCTCCCCCCGCATCCGGGGTCTGCGCCTCAGCGGGGACCCGACCGCCTTCTCCGGTACGCGTGTCTACCCGCGTCTCGGAGCGGCGCAGTAGGCCGCCAGCACCACCGCGCCCCACACCGCCTGCGCCGCGAGCAGCGGCCCGGTCACCCCGGTGGCGAACGCCAGGAGCGCGGGCAGGCATCCGAGCACGGCGATGTCGGCGCCGGTCAGCGCCCACACCACCGGCCCCAGCGGTACCGGGCCCAGGGGCGTGTCCACGACGGGCATCGTGTGCTCGACGGGTCGGCGCCGCGCCAGCCGCAGTGCCCCCGCCGCCAGCGCCGGGGCGCACAGCAGTCCCAGCGGCCACAAGAGCCCCCCAGAACCAGCGAGGTCCAGTCCGACCAGCGCGAGGGGCAGCCACAGGCCGCCGAGCAGGGCGGGCAGCACCGCCCTCGCCGCCAGGAGCGCGCGCGGACCGGTGCCCAGCAACCGCGCCAGCGCCGCGTCCCCGGCGTCCCGGCGCGCCCCCGCGGTGCCCGTCGCGGCGACCGCCAGCGCGCCCACGGCGAGGACGACCAGCGCGCCCGTCTCCCCGGCGCCCGCACGGGCGGCCAGCACGGGCAGAACGGTCGCCGCCGCCACCAGCGCCAGGATCCCCGGTCGTCGCGCCAGCCGCCGCCAGTCCAGCCAGGCCACCGCCGCCGCACCGCGCAGCCGTGACGGCCACGCCCGCGAGCGCAGCACGCGTGAGCGCCAGTGCGCGTCCTCGGCGATCCAGGAC
This sequence comes from Nocardiopsis sp. TNDT3, assembly GCF_003427465.1. Lineage (NCBI taxonomy): Bacteria > Bacillati > Actinomycetota > Actinomycetes > Streptosporangiales > Nocardiopsidaceae > Nocardiopsis > Nocardiopsis sp. TNDT3. The sequence continues at coordinate 3,385 of NZ_QPFC01000649.1, forward strand.
AGCGAACCCGGGTCCATGACCAGGAGCGCGCCCGCCGCGAGTTCCGCCCTGGACGAGGCCTCCAGGACAGCGCGGGCCGGGATGCGCGCCAGTGCCCGCCAGGCCCGCCACGCCAGGGCGGCGGCCACCCCGGCCGAAGCGCACGCCGCCGCGCCCCACGCCGACACGGGAGCCGACGCGATGCCCACGAGCACCCCGCGCCCCGGGCCCGCGCTGTCCTGGAGGCCTCGTCCAGGGCG
>NZ_QPFC01000650.1:0-1728 GCF_003427465.1 Nocardiopsis sp. TNDT3
GCCGCGGCGCCCCGCCGCGGCCGGTCGGGCGCGGGCGCGGGGGCGACGGGGTCAGGAACGGACCAGGCGGGCGATCGCCTCTGAGGCCTCGCGGACCTTCTCGTCCGCCTCCTCGCCGCCGTTGGCCACCGCGTTGGACACGCAGTGCTTGAGGTGCTCGTCGAGCATGGACAGCGCGAAGGACCGCAGTGCCTTGTTGGCCGCCGACGTCTGGGTCAGGATGTCGATGCAGTACTGGTCGTCCTCGACCATCCGCTGCAACCCGCGGATCTGGCCCTCGATACGGCGCAGCCGGTTGATGTGACTCTGCTTGTCGTTACTGTAACCGTGGGTCGCAGCCATGCTCCCGCTTCCGTGTCGTTCCTGCTCAGATGCCATTACCATACCCCCTCGTGGTATCCAACGGCGGGGGTCGGGAACGCATTCCGCCGGTGCGCCCCCCGCGGGCGCGCGCCGCACCGCCGACGCGGTCGTAGTAGGAGTTTCCCAGACGAACGGGGACCGGTCGCCCCGCCCGGAGGCGCGCGCGTGCCGTGCGCGGGGACCGTCACCGCGCGTAAACGTCCGGTCCGCTCTGGGCAACGCGGGGGTGGTGGCCCTTGCCCGCGGCCCCGCCCCGAACCGACCATGGCGGTATGACTGACAGCGCCGAGAACGACATCATGGCCACCATCCGGGGACTGATCGACGAGGAGCACGCGCTCCGCTCCACCGCCGGGGGACTGGACCCGCGGGAGCGCGCCCGCGTCAAGCAGGTCGAGGAGGCGCTCGACCAGTGCTGGGACCTGCTCCGCCAGCGCAGGGCCCGCGAAGAGTTCGACCAGGACCCCGACGAGGCCGAGCCGCGCCCGGTCTCCGAGGTCGAGAACTACCGGCAGTAGGGGGGCCGAACCGAAAACCCCGCGTGCTCCGCGAGCGTCAACACGGGTACAGCGGTGCCGGGCGGTGACCGCATGACCGCACGGCGCCCCACGCCGGGAGCACAGAAGGAAGCGCATGCTCACCACACTGACCGGGTTGGGCCTGGCCTCCGCGGCCGGGCTCAACGCCTACATCCCCCTCCTCCTCGTCGGACTGCTCGCACGCTTCACCGACCTGGTCCCGCTGGGAGAGTCCTGGCAGTGGATCGAGCACCCCGTCACCCTCGTGGTCCTCACCGTGCTGCTGGTCGTGGAGTTCGCGGCGGACAAGATCCCCGCGGTCGACAGCTTCAACGACGTCCTCCAGACCGTGGTGCGGCCCACCTCCGGCGGCATCACCTTCGGCGCGGGGGCCTCCGCGGTGGAGCTCGGCGAGATCACCGGGGCCGCCTCCGGCGCCGCCGCGGGCGGGGACGGGGTCTCCTGGTGGGCGGTGGTCGCGGGCGTGGTCGTCTCCCTGGCCTTCCACGCGGTCAAGTCCCTGGCCCGGCCGGTGGCCAACTCCGTCTCCCTCGGGTGCGCGGCCCCGGTCACCTCCTTCCTGGAGGACGTCGTCAGCTTCGTCACCTCGCTGCTGGCCCTCCTGGTGCCCGTCCTCGTCCTCGTCGTGTTCCCGCTCATGGTGGCGGCGGGCGTGTGGGCGGCCCGGCGCGGGCGGCGGCTGCGCCGGGAACGCCGCGAGGCGCGGGGAACCGGGCCGCAGGGCGCGGACGCGGGCGCGCGGACCGGCGCGGAGGGCGCGAACCCGGCGGGGGAGTCCCACCCCGGGTGAGGGGCCCGGCGTGCGCGGGGGGCCGGGCCCCTCACC
>NZ_QPFC01000065.1:0-4158 GCF_003427465.1 Nocardiopsis sp. TNDT3
GTAGATCTCACGGGGCTTGGGCAACGAGTCCCAGGTGAGCTCGGTGGCGTCGGCGAGTTCCTCTTCGATGATCTCGTTGCACAGATCAATGCACTCATCGCAGATGTACACGCCGGGGCCGGCGATGAGCTTCTTCACCTGCTTCTGGCTCTTGCCGCAGAACGAGCACTTCAACAGGTCCCCGCCGTCGCCGATGCGTGCCACCCAGCCACTCCTCAAAACTAAGGCCGCCCCGTCGGTGCCGCTCGCGCGGGCAACCGCCCGGAAGTCGAAAATCTTCCGTGACCGTCCACAGCGGTGGTCACGGACGAGGCGATCTGTGTGTCGCTCTCCGTCAGACTAAGCGAAAAACCGGACCGGCTTCACCACCGGGCTCCCCCAGGCGGGTCATGGGCCGGTCCGGCCTGCGCTTCACCTTCGCCCGGACGTCCTGCCCGGCGCCGCGTCCGCGCGCCCGGTCAGGCCGTCCGGCTGTGCCGCGGCCCTGCGTCAGGACTTCAGGGAGGCCTTGCGGTAGGGCAGCACGAAGTCGATGATGCCGTAGTCCTTGGCCTCCTCGGCGGTCAGGATCTTGTCCCGCTCGATGTCCTTGGAGACCTGCTCGACGGAGCGCCCGGTGTGGCGGGCCAGGGTGGTCTCCAGCTGCGTACGGATACGGGTGATCTCGTTCGCCTGGATCTCGATGTCGCTGGCCTGGCCGTGCATGCCCTCGGTCGCGGGCTGGTGGATCAGGATGCGGGCGTTGGGCAGCGCGCCGCGCTTGCCCTCCGTCCCGCCCGCGAGCAGGATCGCGGCGGCCGAGGCGGCCTGGCCGATGCACACCGTCTGGATGTCGGGGCGGACGAACTGCATCGTGTCGTAGATCGCCATGAGGGAGGTGAAGGAGCCTCCCGGCGAGTTGATGTACATCTGGATGTCCCGCTCGGAGTCGAGCTGCTCCAGGGTGATGAGCTGGGCCATCAGGTCGTTGGCCGACGTGTCGTCGATCTGGACGCCGACGAAGATGATCCGCTCCTCGAAGAGCTTGTTGTACGGATTCATCTCCTTGACGCCGTAGGACGTCCGCTCCACGTAGGACGGCAGGACGTAGCGACCCTGGGGGGCCATCGAGGCCGCGCCGCCGATGAGACTGGGGTTGAACTCGGTCATTTCACGCCTTCCACGCACTGCGCCGTTCCTGGGATGAGGTCCGACGGATCAACTCTGGGTTCGGCCCTGGGTCACGTCGAGGGTCCCTTCGAGGACCTCGTCGATGAAGCCGTACTCCTTGGACTCCTTGGCCGTGAACCAGCGGTCGCGGTCGGCGTCCTTCTCGATCTGCTCGACCGTCTGGCCCGTGTGCTCGGAGATCTTCTCGATGAACATCTTCTTCACGTAGAGCAGCTGGTCGGCCAGGATGCGGATGTCGGAGGCGGTACCACCGATGCCGCCGGACGGCTGGTGCATCATGACGCGGGTGTGCGGCAGCGCGTAGCGCTTGCCCGGCGCTCCGGCGCACAGGAGCATCTGGCCCATGGACGCGGCCATGCCGATACCCACGGTGCGCACGTCGTTGGGGATGTACTGCATGACGTCGTAGATCGCCATGCCCGCGGTCACGGAACCGCCGGGCGAGTTGATGTACATGGTGATGTCGCGCTGGCGGTCCTCCGCGGACAGCAGCAGCAGCTCACCCACCAGGCGGTTGGCGATCTCGTCGTCGACCTGCTGGCCGAGGAAGACGATTCGCTGGCGCAACAGGCGCTGAGGCGTCTGCTCAAGCAAAGGGGAAATCTGCGTCTCCGACGTACGGGCGTCGAAACGCGGGGACTCTTCAAAGGTCGACGGCACTCTCGTCACCTGCTCCGGAATCGAAACGGTTGCGATACAGCGACACTAACGCCGTGCGGCACCGCGCTCGTCCGGTTCGCGCCCCTGTTCGCTTTGAGCGCAGGGTGGCACGATCTCCGTACAGGGCGTTCTTCCACAGGCGAACACGACGCGGGCCCCGCCCGACCCGGAGGGGTCGGACGGGGCCCGTACGCGCGAAGCCTGGGGCTGCTCGGGGCCTACTTGGCCTCGTCGGCCTTCGTCTCCTCGGCCTTGGCCTCGTCGGCCTTGGCCTCGTCGGCCGCGTCCGCGGTGTCGGCCTCGGCGTCGTCCTCGACGGCCTCCAGGGCCTCACCCGCGGCGACGGCGGCGGCCTTGGCGGCCTCCTCCTCGGCGGTCTCCTGCTCGACGACGTTGCCGTCCTCGTCGGTGATCCGGGCGCCGGCCAGGACCAGGTCCATGGCCTTGCCGCGGACGACCTCGGTGAAGGCGACGCGGATCTGGTTGGACTCGACCAGGTGCTGGGCCAGCTGGTCCGGGCTCACGCCCATGCGCTGGGCCTGCTCGAAGACGTACTGGCTGAGCTCGCCCTGGTCGGCGCTCAGGTCCTCCTGGATGGCCAGCTGGTCGAGGATGAACCCGGCCTTGACCGCGGAGCGGGCGCCGGTGGTCAGCTCCTCGTCGAACTCCTCCTCGGTCTTCTCCTGCGACTCGAGGTAGGCCTCCTTGGTGAGGCCGCTCTGCGCGAGCTGCTGCTCCAGGCTCTGGCGGCGGCGGGTGATCTCCTCCTCGACGACCGACTCGGGCAGCGGGATGTCGACGGAGTCGATCAGCTGCTCCAGGGCCTTGTCGCGGGCGGCGGAGAGCTGCTGGAGGCGGCGGACCTCGCCCATGCGGTTGCGCACGTCCGCGCGCAGCTCCTCGATGGTGTCGAACTCCGAGGCCAGCTGGGCGAACTCGTCGTCCAGCTCGGGCAGCTCCTTGACCTTCACGCTGTGCACGGTGACGGTGACGTCCGCCTCCCGGCCCTCGTGCTCACCGCCGACGAGGGTGGTGGAGAAGGTGGCCTCGCCGCCGGCCTCCATGCCGCGCAGGGTCTCGTCGAGGCCCTCCAGCATGGTGTTGGTGCCGACCTCGTAGGAGTAGCCGCTGACCGCGACGTCCTCGAGCTTCTCACCGTCGACGGCGGCGGACAGGTCGATGGACAGGTGGTCGCCGTCCTCGACGGGGCGGTCCACGCCCACCAGGGTGGAGAAGCGCTCGCGCAGGGTGCCGATCTGCTCGTCGACCTGCTCGTCGGTCACCTCGGCGCTGTCGACGGTGACCTCGATGCCCTTGTAGTCCTCGACCTCGAACTTGGGGCGGACGTCGACCTCGGCCGTGAAGGCGAGCTCGTCGTTGTCCTCCAGCTTGGTGACCTCCACGTCGGGCTGGCCGAGCGCGAAGAGCTCCTCCTTCTGGATGGCTTCGTTGTAGAGCTCCGGAACGGCGTGGTTGACCGCTTCGCTGATCACCGCGCCGCGGCCGACGTAACGGTCGATCAGCCGCGCCGGCGCCTTGCCGGGGCGGAAGCCCTTGATCCGGACCTGCTTGGCGAGCGACTTGTAGGTCACGTCGAAAGCGTGATCGAGCTCCTCGAAGGGCACCTCGATGGTCAGCTTGACCCGGGTGGGGCTCAGCTCCTCGACATCGGTCTTCACGGGGCGGTACTCCTAGGTTTGCCGGCTGGTGTCCGCGTCGGCCCGCAGGCGCACCACACACAACGGCGAAAGGCACGCGCGCACCCCCGGGGTCTTGACGACCGCATCCAGCTGGGGTGCCCTGCGACGGGCTGGGACTTACAGTTTCCTGCTGATCGCACCAAGTCTAGGGCAGATAGACAGGGGGCCACGGCGCGCGGCCGGAGCCGCTGCCACGGTGGTTTCGTCGGGGTGGCGGGATTCGAACCCGCGGCCTCATGCTCCCAAAGCATGCGCGCTAACCAAGCTGCGCTACACCCCGTGTGCCGAACCAAGGATGGCACTCCTGAAAGGTGTGTGCGACCACGGCTCCGGAGACTGTAGTCTTGTCCCCGTCGGCTCCACGAGTCTAGAGGACACTCGAAGTCTCCGGTGCCACGCGGGCGTAGTTCAATGGTAGAACACCAGCCTTCCAAGCTGGCCATGCGAGTTCGATTCTCGTCGCCCGCTCCGCTCGGGGCGAGCTGTGCACTCACGTGCCAGCTCGCTTCGCCATTTCCCCCCGGGGGACGACCCCCGAACCCCCGCACCACACTCGGGACGAACTGCGCACTCAAGCACCAGCCCGCTTCGCCATTCCCCCCGGGGGACGACCCCCGAACCCCCGCAC
>NZ_QPFC01000651.1:0-3088 GCF_003427465.1 Nocardiopsis sp. TNDT3
GTCTGGGGTCGGGGCGCCAGTACATGAGCTGGATCGCCATGCGCGACCAGATCGGGGCCGTGCGCTTCCTGCTGGAGCACCCCGAGATCACCGGCCCGGTGAACATGTGCGCGCCCGAGCCGGTGACCAACGCCGAGTTCACCAGGGCGCTGGGCCGCGCCCTGCGGCGCCCCGCCGTCCTGCCGGTCCCGGCTCCGGCGATGCGCGCGGTGCTGGGGGACTTCGCCGAGGAGACCGCGCTGATCGACATGAGGGCCGAGCCCGAACGCCTCACGAAGGCCGGTTATTCCTTCGCGCTGCCCACCGTGGACAGTGCGCTATCCGACATCCTGGCCAGACCCGCACAGTCCACCGGGGCGTAAGGTTGGATGTGTGAGTGATCTCGTTTACGCATGGCTGGGCGACACTCCCGTCCCGTACCACCAGGGCTGGGATCTCCAGAAGCGGCTCCACGAGAGCCGGGTCGCCGATGAGGTGCCCGACACCGTCCTGTTGCTGGAACACGAGCCCGTGTACACCGCAGGAAAGCGCACCGGGAGGTGGGATCGTCCCATCACCGACCCCGGGGCGCCCGTGGTGGACATCGACCGGGGCGGCAAGATCACCTGGCACGGCCCCGGTCAGCTGACGGTGTACCCCATCGTCCGGCTGCCGGACCCCGTCGACGTGATCGCCTACGTCCGGATGCTGGAGGAGGCCATCATCCGCACCATCGCGGAGTACGGCCTGACCGGCACGCGGGTGGAGGGGCGCACCGGGGTGTGGCTGGCCGCCGACCCCGAGCGCGGCCTCATCGAACGCAAGGTGGCCGCCATCGGCTGCCGGATCGCCCGCGGGGTCGGGATGCACGGGCTCGCGTTGAACTGCAACAATGACATGTCGTGGTACGACCGGATCGTCCCGTGCGGAATCACCGACGCCGGAGTCACCTCGCTCTCCGCCGAACTGGGGCGCGACGTGTCCGTGGCCGACGCGCGGCCCCGGATGGAACGCCATCTGGCGGACCTGCTCGGCGCGCGGGAGTACCGCCACACCGACGGCGCGGACCTGCTCTCCGGCGCCACCGCGCGTGGATGACACACCACACCATGAGCCAGTCCCCGCGGGGACGCCGAGCCCCCACGAGGGGAAGGGTCCCCGGCACGGGGCACAGAAGGGAACGGGTTCACGTTGACCATCGCTCCTGAGGGCCGCAGGCTGCTGCGCGTGGAGGCGCGCAACAGCGAGACCCCCATCGAGAAGAAGCCGCCGTGGATCAAGATCAAGGCGCACATGGGGCCCGAGTACACCGAGCTCCACTCCCTGGTCAAGAGCGAGGGCCTGCACACGGTCTGCCAGGAGGCCGGGTGCCCCAACATCTACGAGTGCTGGGAGGACCGCGAGGCGACCTTCCTCATCGGCGGCGACCAGTGCACGCGGCGCTGCGACTTCTGCAACATCGCCACCGGCAAGCCCACCGCCCTGGACCGCATGGAGCCGACCAAGGTCGCCAACTCCGTGAAGACCATGGGCCTGCGCTACGCCACCATCACCGGTGTGGCCCGTGACGACCTGGAGGACGGCGGCGCCTGGCTGTACGCCGAGACCGTCCGCAAGATCCACGAGCTCAACCCGGGCACGGGCGTGGAGCTGCTCATCCCCGACTTCAACGCCGACCCCGACCAGCTGGCCGAGGTGTTCGGCTCGCGTCCGGAGGTGCTGGCGCACAACGTCGAGACGGTGCCGCGGATCTTCAAGCGCATCCGTCCGGGCTTCCGCTACGAGCGCTCCCTCAAGGTGATCACCGAGGCGCGCGCGGACAACCTGGTCACCAAGTCGAACCTGATCCTGGGCATGGGCGAGACCCGTGAGGAGATCAGCGAGGCGATGCGCGACCTGCACGAGGCCGGGTGCGACCTGCTGACCATCACCCAGTACCTGCGCCCCTCCAAGCTGCACCACCCGATCGACCGGTGGGTCAAGCCGGAGGAGTTCGTGGAGCTGGGCCAGGAGGCCGAGGAGATCGGCTTCGCCGGTGTCATGTCCGGGCCGCTGGTGCGCTCCTCCTACCGGGCGGGCCGCCTGTACAAGCAGGCCCGGGAGAAGCGGGACGCCGAGAACGCCTCCCTGGCGAACAACGCGTAACGAACTTTCCACCCGAGTCGTGACCAAGCTGGAACGGTGGCCCGCTGGCCACCGTTCCTCAGTTACGGGCACCCGCACATATCCTGATGTGGGCAGGCGCCCGTCGGTGGCGCCGCGAGGCGCCGCACCCACGACGACCGCGAAGAGGAGGCAAGGCAGCCGAGGGAACTCCTTCCCCGCCGATCCGGCGTCGGCGTGAGCTGCCTGAGAGCACGATGGCGAAAAAGCCCAAGGGTTCACAGAACACGGCCCGAGGCAAGGACGGTGCCGAGAAGCAGCCGGGCCGTCTCAAGCAGATCGGCATGGTCGCCAAGGTCGTCCACCAGCAGAGTCCGCGCAGCATCCCGCTCGCGGTCACGGCGGCGGTGGTCATCCTCGCGGTGTTCGTCGGCATCGGTATCTGGACCGGGTCGTGGATCCTGTGGCCGCTGACCGGTCTGCCGGTCGCCTTCCTGGTGGGCTTCATCATCTTCACCCGCTCCGCGCAGCGCGTGCAGTACAAGATGCTGGACGGACGCCTGGGCGCGGGTATGGCGATCCTGGACAACATGCGCGGCAACTGGGTGGTCGAGCCGGGTGTGGCGGCCAACAAGCAGATGGACGTCGTGCACCGCGTGGTGGGGCGCCCCGGCGTGATCCTGGTAGGCGAGGGCGACCCCGGCCGCCTCAAGCCGCTGATCGCCGGTGAGAAGAAGCGCGTGGCCCGCGTCGCCTACGACACGCCCATCTACGACTTCAAGGTGGGCAACGGCGAGGACCAGGTGCCGGTCTCCAAGCTCCAGCGCACGCTGGTCAGGCTCCCGCGCAACCTGGACAAGGCCGGGACCGCCGAGCTGAACTACCGGCTCAAGGCGCTGCCCGCCAAGATGCAGATGCCCAAGGGGCCCATGCCCAAGAACGCCAAGATGCCCCGGGGCATGCGCGGCCAGATGGGCGGCTGACCCCGGCCGGGGCCGCAGTCGGG
>NZ_QPFC01000652.1:0-2310 GCF_003427465.1 Nocardiopsis sp. TNDT3
CTCCACTCCCCACGAAAGCCACAGAGGAGAAGCACATGTCCACCGAGGCCCGTGAGGCCCCCCAGGCCCCCGAGGACTCCCGGCGGGGGACGCTGAAGTCCGGCAAGGGGCGCCTGGGCGATCCGATCTTCAAGTGGGCCGTCGCGGCCTGCGGCACCCTCGTCCTGATCATCCTGGCGCTGATGGTCATCCGGACCACCAGCGAGGCCTGGCCGGTCTTCGCCAAGGAGGGCTTCTTCGGCTTCCTCCTCGGGGAGGACTGGCAGAGCGGCGGATCCCGCACGGAGATCACCGGCACCTACGGCGCCTGGCCCTTCATCTACGGCACCCTGGTCACGGCGACCATCGCGATCGCCATCGCGCTGCCGCTGGCGATCATGGTCGCCGTCTACCTGACCCACCTGGCCCCGCGCCGCCTCGCCAAGCCGCTGTCGTACACGGTCGAGCTGCTCGCCGCCGTGCCCAGCGTCATCTTCGGCCTCTGGGGCCTGCACTGGTTCCTGCCGAACGTGATGCGCCCCTTCTTCGTCTGGCTGGAGAGCACCTTCGGCTGGTTCTTCCTCTTCGAGGGACCGGTGCGCGGCGTCGGCTACCTGCCCGCGGGCATCGTGCTGGCCATCATGATCCTGCCGATCATGACGGCGCTCATCCGCGAGGTCGTCGTCGTCCAGCCGATCGAGCAGCAGATGGCCGCCTACGCCCTGGGCTCCACCCGGTGGGAGGTCATCACCAAGGTGATCCTGCCGGCCAGCTTCTCCGGGATCGTGGCCGCCGCCATGCTGGGACTGGGCCGCGCCCTCGGCGAGACCATCGCCGTGCTGATGCTGATCGGCGGAACCCAGGGGTGGAGCGGCAGCCTGTTCGGCACCGGAAGCAGCATGGCCTCGCACATCGCCGCGTCCTTCGGTGAGGCCTCGCCCGAGGTCCGGACGGCGCTGATGGCGATCGGCGTCGCCCTCTTCCTGGTCACGATGATCGTCAACATCCTGGCCCGCGTCATCGTCTGGCGCCTGGGGCAGTTCACGGGAGACTCCGCCGTATGAGCACAGCAACCACCACTCCTCCGGACGCCCGGCACACCCCCCTGAGCCAGCGCCCGCCCGGCTCCGGCTTCCGCAGGTTCAAGGACCGCTCTGCGTCGGTGGCACTGACCGCCGCGATGGTCCTGGCGATGATCCCGCTGGTCCTCATCATCTTCGAGGTCACCCGGCGCGGCATCGGCGTCGTCAACCTGGAGTTCTTCACCGAGACCGAGCCCCCGCCGCGGCGCGAGGGCGGCGGGTACGCGGCCGGGTTCTTCGGCACGCTCTACATCATGGCGCTCGCGGTCGTGATGTCGATCCCGTTCGGCATCGCCACGGCCGTCTACGTCGTGGAGTACGGTCCCAACCGCCTGACCGGCGCGATCCGCTTCTTCACCGACGTGATGACGGGCATCCCCTCGATCTTCGTCGGTCTGTTCGTGTACGGCCTGGTCGTCATCGGCTGGGGCCAGATGGGCTTCGGCACCTTCGCCGGTGCTCTGGCGATCGCCATGATGATGCTGCCGATCGTGACGCGGTCCGCGGAGGAGATGCTGCGGCTCGTGCCCAACGAGATGCGCAACGCCAGCTACGGCCTGGGCGCGCGCAAGTGGCAGACCATCGTGCACACGGTGCTGCCCGCCGCCGCCCCCGGCCTGACCACCGGTTCGATGCTGGCCGTCGCCCGCGGCATCGGCGAGACCGCCCCGCTGCTGCTGACCGCGTTCGGCACCGGCCTGGTCGTGACCGCCTTCCAGGGCGAGCCGCAGGGCGCCGTGCCGATGCAGCTGTACCGGGGCGCCATGCAGCCCTTCGAGGCCGGTATCGACCGCGCCTGGGGCGCCGCCCTGTGCCTGTTCCTGCTGGTGCTGCTGTTCACCGTGATCGCGCGGTGGATCGGCTCGCGGGCCTCCGTGGGCAGCCGCTGACAGCCCGACCCCGTGGGGCCGTGCGCCGGAGAGACCTCCGGTGCGCGGCCCCTTCGGCTCTGTCGGCGCCGACGTCCCGCCGGCTTCCCGAACCGCCCCCTCACCGGTAATCTTGCGCCGGACCCGCCACCGCGACTCCCTGGAGACGAACGCAGATGCCCGACACCAACGAGTACGCGACGACCTTCGCGTTCGTCGACGCCGACAGCGACGGCCGCATCTCCGCACAGGAGTACGCCGACCTGATGCACCGCCTCGGGGACAGCTGCACCGAGGAGCAGGCCCTGCGGGCGATCGGGGCCATGGACCAGGACGGCGACGGGCTGATCACCCTGGACGAGTTCACGGCCTACATGTCC
>NZ_QPFC01000653.1:0-6367 GCF_003427465.1 Nocardiopsis sp. TNDT3
CCCCGGAACCCGCCCCCGTCCCGGGAGGGCCGCCCGTCCACGAGGTGTGGGTGCGAGCCGAACCCCGGTGACGGGGTCATCCCAACGCCTCCAGGCGTTCCTCCACACGCAGTCTGGCCGGGTCCGTCGGCAGCAGCAGCTCCACCGCCCGCTCGTAGGCCTCGCGGGCCCGGCCCGGCTCCCCGCGGCGTTCGGCGAGTTCCCCGATCGCCTCCAGGGCCTTGCCCTGGCCGGAGGCCGAGCCGCGCTCGCGCATCACCTCCAGCGCCCGGTCCAGTTCCGCCGATGCGGACGCGAACTCCTCCATGGCGGCGAGGACGGTGCCCAGGACGATCCTGGTCCGGGCCTGGTTGTAGGCGTCCCCGTCCAGGAGGGGGAGGGCGCGCTCCAGGGCCAGGCGGGCCGGGCCGAGGTCCCCGAGGGCGTGGCGGGCCCGGCCGAGCATGAACAGGCTGATGGCCAGGTTGTGGGCGACCCCGGTCCGCTCGTCCGTCGCCACGGCCCGGGCGAGGTGGTCGGCGGCCTGCCCGGGGAGGTGGTTCTGGAAGGCCACGATGCCCCGGCGCTGCTGGGTCTGGGCCAGGCGTTCCAGGTCCTGGTGGCGCCGCCAGACCCGTTCGGCGGCGTCCAGGTCGGCCATCGCCTCCTCGACACCGGCGAGGTGGCTGTGCACCAGCGCGCGGTTGTTCAGCAGCCGTGCGACCGTCGTCTCCTCCAGGTCGGCCGAGGGCTCCCCGAGCACGGGCGCGGCGGCACGCAGCCACAACCGCGCCTGACCGTGGTGCAGGAACAGCGACCACAGGCCGTCCAGCAGGCGCGGCACGTGCTCGTGCGCTCCCAGCCGCGGCGCCAGTTCGGCCAGGGCGGCGAGGTTGTCGCGCTCCCGGTTGAGCCAGGCCGTGGCCTGCGCGGCGTCGGTGAAGGGTGAGCCCGGCACCGCCCGGTTGCCCGCGTAGGGCCGCAGCACGGCGTCGGCCGACACCGCCAGGTCGGCGAACCCGGACACCAGCCGCGTCAGCGACCGGTGGCGGGCGCCGGAGTCCTCCTCGGCCTCGGCCTTCTCCGCGGCGTGCAGGCGCAGCAGGTCGTGGAAGGAGAAGCGTTCGGCGCTGTGCTCGGTCAGCAGGTGGTGGCGGGTGAGGGCGGCCAGCCCCGCCTCGCACTCGGCCGCCGGGCGGCCGGTGAGGTGGGCGGCCAGCTCACCGGTGACGTCGGGGCCCGGGTGCCAGGCCAGACGCCGGTAGAGCAGGGCGGGAAAGACCGGGAGGGAGGCGTAGGACAGGTCGAAGGCGTTGCGCACGGACACGTCCATACCCATTTCCCTGCTCGCGGTGTCCAGGTGGTCGAGCCGACGGGGGGCGGAGCGCAGGCGCCGCTCGGTGTCCCGCCAGGTCCGGCTGCGGGTGCCGTGGTCGACGGCGACCGTGCACACGGCCACCGGCAGTGCCGAACACAGGGTGACGACGCCGTGCATGGCCTTCCGGTCGGCCTCTCCGGCGGGGGAGCGGCCGCTGAGTTCGGAGAGCAGGGCCACCCCCTCGGCCCCCGTCATCGGATGCAGGTCCACGAACTGCCCGCCGTCCAGGCGCAGCCCGGCCAGCCGCAGACGCGTGGTGACCACCACCGTGCCGCGGTCGCCCCCGGGCAGCAGGGCGCGGACCTGGGCGGCGGAGAGGGCGTCGTCCAACAGCAGCGACACGGGCGCGTGCGCGGTGGCCGACCTCCACCAGGCCGCGCGTGTGGCGAGGTCCGCCGGTGCCGTCCCGATCTGCACGCCCACGGCGCGGAGCAGCACGTCCAGCACGTCGTGGGGGTCGGCGGGCTGTCCGGGGGAGAAGCCGTGCAGGTCCACGAACAGCTGTCCGCCTCCGCCCAGTTCCGGGTGCGCGCGCAGGAACTCCGCCGCCAGAGCGGACTTGCCCACCCCCGCCGAGCCCGTGATCACCACCAGTGCGTGGCGGCCCCGGGCGTGGGCGCGCGACACGGCCGCCTCCAGCGCCCGCATCGGATGGGGCCGGTCCACGAAGACGGCGGGCGCGGCGGGGAGTTGGCGGGGGACGCGGTCGGCCGCGGATGCCAGGTGCAGGTTCACGTCCCCGCGGAGCGAGCCGACCTGGACGGCGGTTCCGCTGATGTCGCCGCGCACGGTGTTGGTCCGGGCGCTTGGGTCGTTGGTCGGGGAGGTGTGACCGGGGGAGTCCACGTGGTCTCCTAAAACACCTGTGACAAATGGTGTGTAAGGGGCTCCTGGTGAGCCGGGTTTCAGTCCTCTCCAGCCAGTGTTGAATTTCTTTCTTCGAAGGGCAACTTGCTGATCGTTCGGGTTAGTCCCGGGCGAGGTTTGTGTCTTGCATATGCACGTGCTAATGCGTTCGCTTATGCAAGAATGCGAGGTCATGGCCAGTCAGGACACGGTTTGATGCAGTATGAGAGGCCCGCCGCTTTGGGCGGCGGTCCCCTCTCGAATGCGCCTAAGGGGTTAGGCAGATGTCGCCGCAGGGATAAGGGGAGCACCCCAAATAACCAGCCAGGTCATTGCGACCAGGACCGAAAGCGCGGCTACAGTAGGAGAGCTCATCGGACTCTTTCTTTGTCGGTTCTTGCATCGTTTAGATCGCGCTGCTATGGAATCGTGAGGTGTTCGGTGAGGGCGGGGCGTTCCAGTGGCCTCTGGGCGTCCCGCCACTTGCCGTGCTATAAGCACGCAGACCGGTGAACGAGTACCGAGCTGGCTCTGAGCATGCCAAATCCTATCTTTGGCGACGGGTGCGCGCGCCAGAAAAAGCCGGTCCGTTATGTGTTGCCCAGAGTTTCGAGCAGCGACCGGGTGATCTGAGCCTCGGGAGCCTGAAGTACCTCGAAGATTTCCGCGGCCTGGCGCAGGCACGCATTCGCTTCGCTCCGCTCACCGTGGACACTGAGGTGTTGGCCCAGAGCGAGCAGGGCTGTGGCGTGCTCCTTGCGCAGACCGTGCTGCCGCGCCGTCGAGGCGGCCTGGCGCAGGTGGGTTACCACGTCATGGTGCCGTCCGGCCGTCCCCTCCAGTCGGGCCAGGCCCAGTAGAGACTCGGTCCGCGCCGGAGGAGTGATGAACCCGCGCATTGCCAGAGCGCGACAGAAGCAGAGGCGGGCCTGGTCCAGCTGGTTGGCTGCGGCGTGTGCTGTGCCCAGGTTCGTCAGGATCGTGCTCTTGGCCCAGGGGTCTCCGAAGGATTCGAGGATCTTCAACGATTCCTGAAGACGCGATACGGCCTGCTCCGGCCGCTCCCGGTGCAGGGACAGCTTGCCCAGATTCGTCAGAGCGACGGCCGCCCTGCGCCTGTCACCGCGCCGACGGGCGGTCACCAGGACCTTTTCGCACAGCGACCAGGACTGGTGGTGGTACCCCAGTTGTTGGAACGCGCCCGCCAGGTTCAGTTGCATCTCCATGAGCAACTGCTGGTCCTGTGAGCGTTCCAGCAGGGTCGACGCGTCACTGAAGTCCGCGATCGCCTCGTGGGACGCGCTCACGGCGAAGTGGCACAGCCCGCGCACACGCAGGCAGAACACTATTCCGGGGCGGTGTCCGCGCGCCTCGAACGTCTCCAGAGCCCGTTCGACGAGGGCCCGGCTGCCCGCGTAGTCGTTGGCGACGTAGGAGATCATCGCCCCTTGGGCCACGGCCCACGCCTGTCCCAGGACGTCCCCCGCCTCGGACCACCGCTCATGGGCCGAACGGCTGTGTTCTCCGGCGCGGTCCACCTCTCCCACGCGCAGAAGGGCGCGGGCCAGGTCGAAGTGGGCCCTGGCCCGCTCACGGTCCTCCCCCTGATCGCGTGCCCACTCCACCATGGCGGTGTGCAGGGTGACCGCCTCGGACCAGGGACCGTGCGCGTCCATGTGGTCGCACACCACCCGCGCCAGTCGCAGGGCGGTGCGGCCCGCGCCGTGCCGGTCCGCCTCCGACAGCATGGTGAGCACGGTCGCCAGTTCGCGCCGGAACCACGCCATGGCCCTCTCCTCCGGCCATCGCTCCCCGATGGGAAGTGGCTCGTGGTCGTCGCGCCCGGGCCGGTGCGGGTGCAGGGCCCGGTCGGCCAGGCTCGTCAACGACAGGTAGGCCGCGTGCATCCTCTGCTTGGCCGCATGGGCCCGCTCCGGGGACAGACCGTCGCGCGCGCGGTGGCGGGCGTGAACCTGGAGCAGGGCGTGCATCTCGAAGCGATCGGGTTCGGGCTCGTTCAGGAGGTGGGCGCTCACCAGGTCCATGAGGGCCTGCCGTGAGGCGTGCTCGTCGGGGCCGACCAGCGCCGCCGCCACCCGCCCGTCCATACCGCGGGTGGGGTGCAGGCCGAGCAGGAGGAAGGCGTCACGGGCCCTCGGGTCCATGGCGTCCACGGACACGTCGAAGATGCGTGAGAGGTCCCGACCCCCCACCCGGAAGGCGCTCAGTCCCGGGAAGGACGGTGAGGGCAGCCGGTGCAGCAGGTCGCGCGGCGACCACGACGGATGGAACTGGGCCAGGTTCGCCACGAGCCCGACGGCTATCGGTAGCCTGTCGCACCGGTCGATGATCTCGGCGAGGGTGTCGGCCTCCTCCTCGCCCCACGGCCGGTCGAGGGCGGCGGTGAACATCTCGGTGCACTCCTCGTCGGAGGGAAGCCCGAGCGGCAGGTGGTCGGCGCCCTCCACCTCCGGGAGGAAGAAGCGGCTGGTGATCACGACCGCGCACCGGGTCCCGCTGGGGAGCAGCGGAAGGACCTGTTCGGCGCTGGCGGCGTCCTCCAGGAGGAGCAGCAGGCGCATCGACCGCGTGTGCTCGCGCCACAGAGCGACGCGTTCGGCCAGGCTCAGCACGGTGGGCGGCACCGGCACGCGCAGCAGGCGCATGAGTTCGGTGAGGGCCTCCTCCGCGCTCAGCGGAGCGGCCCGCTCGTCGTGCCCGCGCAGGTCCACCGACAGCCGCGCGTCGGGGTAGAGGTCCTTGACGCGATGGGCCACGTGCAGGCTCAGTTGGCTCTTGCCCACCCCCGCCATCCCGCAGACGACCCACAGGTGCGCGAAACCGGACTCCGTCTCCCGCAGCCGCGAGCAGAGCAGGCGGGTCTGCGCGGTGCGCCCCCGGAAGTGCCGGGGCTCGCGCGCCAGGTTGTCCACGATCGTGCGCGGCCTCCCGGCCGCGGGAGGCGGGGCCTGCGACCCGCCGACCCCGTCCGACCCGCCGTCCCCGTCCGACCCACCGTCCCCGACCGGACCGGCGGTGGCCCGCAGCAGCAGTTCGAACCGCCGCCGCAGCGCCGGGGAGGGGTCCACGCCCAGCTCCTCCGACAGCCGCTCCCGCAACCGCTGGTAGGCCGCGAGGGCGTCGGCCGTCCGGCCCAGGGCGTGCAGCCCGTGCAGGAGGTGGCCGTGCAGGGACTCGTTGACGGGGTAGGCGACCAGGGCCGAACCCAGGACCTCCACCGCCTCCGCGTGGTCGCCCTCGGCGATGGCCAGCGAGGCCCACACCGCCAGCGCGTCCTGGTGGGAGCGTTCCATGGACACGCGCAGCTGTTCGACCCAGCGTCCGCCCACACCGGGCAGCGCGGGCCCCTTCCACAGCGCCAGCGCCTCCTCCAGGGCCGCGCGCGCCTCGGCGGAGCGGCCCGCCTGGTGCAGGGCGCGGGCGCGTGAGCGCAGGCTCCGGAAGCGCTCCCAGTCCAGCGCCTGGGCGGGGAGGCGCAGCAGGTAGCCCTCGGCGGTGTGGGTCAGGATGCCGCGGTCCAGCCCGGCCGCCTCGATCTTGCCCCGCAGGCGCGTGACGTAGGTGTGCAGTGTGCTGCGGTAGCCCTCCGGGGGAGAGCCGTTCCAGAGCCGGTCGGCCAGCTCCCGAAGGGGTAGCCGTCCCGGGCCCGTCAGTGCCAGGGCGGCGAGGAGCGCGCGTTCCTTGCCCGTGGTCGGGGTGACGCGGCGTCCGTCGCTGCTCAGATGGATGGAGCCCAGAACACAGAGTCTCACCGGCGGATCCTTGGGAAGTGCCCCCGTTTATTGCTCTCGCCTATATGTGTGCCCTGCTGGGATTGTTGAAACTTCTTTTGGTCCCTTTGTAATGGTGCTCGATATTCTGCACGTGCATTTTCTGGTGAAAGTACTTATCGGCAATATCGAATGTTGTCGGAGGTGGCCTGTGTGGTTTATGTGTGCCCGGATGGCTGTGGGTGTTCCTGTCCCTTCCTCCGGAAGACGTGCTGGTGAGGTGGGTTGTCGTGCGTCGCGGAATTGCTTCGCGAAGCTCGTTTTCGGGGGTCCGCGTGTGCGGCGGCACCGCGAGCGGGAGGAGGGTCGGACGTGTGCCTCCGTTGCGCGCTTCGCTGAACCACCGCCCGCCCGTGAGGCTCCCAGGCCCCAC
>NZ_QPFC01000654.1:0-1091 GCF_003427465.1 Nocardiopsis sp. TNDT3
AGCTTCCGCGAGCGCTGGGGTCTGCGCCGCAACGTGGACGTGGCGCGGGAGAACACCCTGAAGGTCATCAACGCGCTCTCCGAGTCCGGGCTCAGGAGCGGTGCCCCCGACCTGCCCGGCAACGGCGTCCCGGTCCGCCTCAAGGAATCCGCGGTCATCGACCCGAAGATGATCCGCAAGGACAGGGGCGGCCGTCCCGAGACGGTGACCGTGCGCGTCTACGGCGACTTCGACCGCCTGGAGCACCAGTTCGACACGACCGCCAGCGGGGGCGCGCGGTTCGCGGGCTCGGCGGGGATCACCACCACGAAGGGGTCGAGCGTCAGCCACTCGCTCGGTGTCAACGTCGGCGCCAGCGTGCGCACCGACGCGGGCGCCGACGCACGCGGCGTCCCCCGGGTGATGGGGAACCCCTCGGTCGCGTTGAACGCGTCCCTGAACGACGGCAAGGGGTCCAGCCAGGGCCTCTCGCACAGCTCCGAGGAGACGGTGCTGTTCAGCGGGGACTCCGACGTGTGGACGTCCCGCACCCGCTTCACCGCGCGGCTGTTCGAGCACGACGACATCGGGATGGCGCGCGACGACCGGCCCCAGCGCGAACACGGCATCCCGCTCCTGGGCAAGGGGATGGACGCCCAGATGGTCCTCCTCACCCCCAAGACTCCGCCGACGGCCTCCGACTCTGCGCAGACCGTGTCCGGCCCCGCGGACACGACCCGCGATGGCGAGACCGCCACCTCCTCCGACGGGCGGGAGACGCGCGACGCCCCCGAGACCACCGCCGCCACCGACGCCACCGCCGCACGGGAGGGGGACTCCGCCCAGACGGACACCACCGGGAACACGGCGCCCGCCACGACGGGCGTCCGGCAACCGCTCACGCCCGAGCAGGCACGGGACATGATCGTCCGGAGCTTCGTCCCGCGGATCAGCGCCGACGGCACGGCGGGCGACGACCGCGCGGGCCGGTGGACCGTCGTACGGGACGGGGTCGTGCAGACCTGGGGACGCCTGTTCGGCGGGGGCACCGAGGTCGTCACCGCTTCCCAGACCACCACCGCGCCTCCCGCGGGCACCACCACGGTCACGGG
>NZ_QPFC01000655.1:0-5476 GCF_003427465.1 Nocardiopsis sp. TNDT3
ACGCGACCTGTACCACCAGTTGGAAGATGACCACTGTGTAGCGAGGGAGTGGGGCAACCTCGGTCTGGCACTGATGAACGGTGGGCGGCGGGTTGAGGCGACGGATGCGATACAGCGGGCGGTGGACCTGTTAGAAGCGACCGGGGACGAACACCGGGCAGCCCTCGCCCGGGATCTACTCGCGTTGATCCAACAAGAGCCAGACACCGACACCCCGGGCTGACCGGACACGTTCCGGGACCAGGGTTTGGCACACCAAGCTTGGGCTGGCAGCCTCAAGACAACACCTGGTACCGCACGCACTCTCACGGAGCAGACAGGACGTCATTCCGTAACGGTGTCGAGGGTTGTTTCTGTCCCCCGATAAGTGAACCGAATCGTGGGTCAGAAGGGACCGTTCGCCCAGGGGTCCTCACCCTTGAAGGTGGGAAGGGGAGGGGTGTAGTCCTCCATGGTGCCGTGTTGGTAGTCCGTGACGCCGCGGGCGTCGGCCCAGAACCGGCGGAACACCATACGCGCGGGTTCCGGCTCAGGATCGGGACCGTAGCCGTTCATGTCATCGGTGTGCACGACCAACCGGTCCGGATCGAAGCCGGCCATCGTCGACAGGCCCAGGAAGACCGCTTCAGCGTTCTGCCAGTCGTGGGGAACAGTTTTGCCGGTGAGCATTTTGCGCACTGTCTCCTTGCTCGCAGCCCCTTCTTGTGGAGGCGCGGCCCCGGCGGCCTGGCTCACCGCCTCCATAGTCGGCATCCCGGCATCGACCCACAGGCGAAAGAGCGTCTCCATGAACCTGCGCTGCGGCCCCGGGGGCAGCTCCTCTTGCGAGGGCATCCGGATCGATCTCGCCATGCCGGGACTCCTTTGAGCAATCTTCAGCAACCTTGAACAGCTTGTGGCAATCTTAAGCTCTTCAGGACTGGATCGCCTGCGTCTATGGCTTTCCCGTGCTCTCGCTGGGGCCGCAAGGTGTGGTCGGAGCATCCGGTTTTCGCTGGTCCCAGGCTGGATCGTGACCGGAGGTCCCGGCATGGAGGGAGCGGAGATGATTGAGGTGCGCGCGGCGCTGATTCTGGTGGCCAGTACGGGGTGCGCGGCCCTGGCAGGCGCGTTGCGGTTGGCGGCGGGAGCCTCTTGGCCCGACGCGCTGCTGGCGGCCGGGGCCGCGTTCGGCGCGGCGCTGGGCGTGCTGGTGCTGGTCGTCAAGCACGACCGCTCCCCGGGAGGGTCCTGACCGGGCCTCACAGTCCCAGGTGGCGCAGGGGGTTGTCACTCCAGGCGTCGGCGGGGCGGATGTAGGTGTCGATGGCGGTGGAGCGCTCGGCCCAGCGGCCTTGGCGGGCGATCCAGGCGCGGGGCACGCGGGCGGCCGCGGCGGCGGTGGCGGGTCCGGCGCGCAGCGAGTGGGCGGTGATCCCGTCCAGGCCGACCTGCTCGGCGAGTTGCTTGACGATGAGGTTGATGCCGGCCCCGGACATGCGCCCGGCGCCGCGTCCGGAGGCGGTGGGGGTGCCGGCGAGGTGGCCGTGGCGGTCCACCGAGCGCAGCAGCGGGCCCGTGGTGACGCCGTTCGCGGCCAGGGCCTGAAGGTAGGCGGCCGTGGTGCGCACGGGACAGGTGGTCAGGTGGGTGCCGTAGGGGATGGCGACGGTGGCGCCGGCGGCGTCCTTGTCGGTCTTGGAAGTGGCGACGAACACCTCCAGCCCCTCGGCCACGATCCGCACGTCCCCCACGTCCAGGGCGGCGAGCTCGGAGCGGCGCGCCATCATCGCGTACCCGAGCAGCAGCAGGGTGCGGTTCCGCAGGCCCCGCAGGTCCTGGTCGGCGGCCTCGAGCATCGACCGGAGCTGGTCGACACTCAGGGCGGGGGCTTGGCGGCGGCGGCCGCCGGCCTGGGCCCACTGGCGGGTGTAGGAGCGCAGTGCCATCCGGGCGGCCTTGGTGGTCAGCGCCTGGCCCTGGGCGTGGTGGCGTGAGGCGATGGCGCCCAGGGCGCGGTCGATGGTGGCCGGGGCGGCCCCGGCGCTGGCGAGGTGGTCGACGTAGCTGGCCAGGGTCTCGGCGGTGGCGGGCAGCGCCGTGCGATCCGCGCTCGTGCACCAGGCGGTGAAGGTGGCCCAGTCGCGGGCGTAGCCGGTGCGGGTGGAAGGGGCCCAGCCGTCGGCGACGCGGGCCGCCGCGGAGGGGGTGAGTTCGGCGTCGGCCGGGCGAAACACCGCCCCCGGCTCCGGGGGCGGCGGCACGGGGACCGGAACGGTGGTGGGCGGGCCCTGGCCGTCGTCGAAGAGCACCACCGGCTCAGGTTCGTCCGTCACGCCCGCCTCGTTCCCGTGTGCCTGGTGTCCGTTTCTGGGTTTCGACAAGTGAGCTTATCGAAACCCAGAACCCGAGGAGCTGAAGCAGCGGGCCTTGCACGGGGGCGACTTCAGAGACGCTCGCGCTCCTGGCGCCGAGGCCCTAGGAAGATCCGGGCACCTCGATGTTGTTCCAGCAGCAGACATCGGGTACAAAGAAAAGACGAGGTGGAAGTCCTTGTGGACCCCCACCCCACTAGCTAGCTACTCGCTTCAGCTTGTCACGGCGCATGCGAGCCAGCTGCATTCGGAAGGCCTGGGCCTCATCAGAGGTCCAGGCCTCCGCTGTCCAGGAAGGCCTTCACGGCTTCCTGCAGGTGCTCCCACACGTGGTCGTACCACTTGCGGAGAAGCCACGTGGCGAAGCTGTTGATCCCAAACCGGACGAGTCCAGGCAGGGCATTCCAGCGGCGCTTGAAGCGCTCCCACGGACCCTTCGGGTCTTCGTTTCTTGCGATGTTCATATGCCTTGCTCTCTCTGGCGCATTTGATGGCGCCGCTCGGAGCCCGCCCCCAAGGGGGCGGGCGTTTGTTTCTCTGAAGTGACATGGCTTTCTCCCATCCGGTCGTCGGTCCATGTCGCCGATCGCCTGCTCTTCAGGCGAGCGGGGGCACCCACAGGACATAGGCCCCATGAACGCAGAAAAGGTGCGTGGGAAGTCTGTCGACTTCCGCACACACCTATTAGTATAACACAGTCCTCCGGAATTCTCTACGTTCAACCGTAATCGCAGATCAGGGGCATGTCAAGCTAATTTGAGCCTTCTTGTGTGTGATAGAGACCACACTTCAGGCTGCGTTCGAGTCAGTGCGCGAAAACCCCACGCAACGGTGCGTTGCACGGGGGTTCATGATCGGGCCGTGGCTTCGACGGGGTCTGAACGCACTGATAAGAGCAGTTACCGGAGCCCAGAACCAGGCGATACCGGGACGAACAACACCAGATCACTAGACCACTCCGCGCGGCCGGATTGGTCTACCTCCTGGCCTGCGAAAACGCTCGGGCATTGCCGCTTTCCGACGTACTTGGTTCGCCCCCGTGTTGGGCCCTTCGAAACTGTCCCCTGTCCCAGGGAAGCTGGAGGGCATGGAGCCAGAAAACCTTTCCGCTCTCTCGGGCCTCGCGGCGGCGATCGCAGCGATCGCCGCCGCAGGCATCGCCTTGATCGCGCTCTTGTACACCGCGCGGGCGGCGAACGCCGCCAAAGAGCAGACCACGATCCAACGCGAGATGCGCAAGGATGCGGCCCAGCCCTACATCTGGGCGGATGTACGCGCCGATGAACACCAGGGAACACTTCTCAGTCTGATGCTCGGAAACTCGGGTCCGACCTTCGCTCACAACATCCGCGTCACCTTCGAGCCGAGCCTGCCGGGCGAGAGCAGCTTCGATGGTGTCAGGGCGCAGGAGCGGCTCCGGAACGGCATCGCATCGCTTGGGCCTGGGCATCGGCTGGTGTGGCCGTTGGGACGGGGCTTTGAGCTCCTCAACGAGGACGTTCCGCAGATCCACACAGTCACGATCGACGCTGAGGGCCCTTTTGGCCCGATGCCCACGATGGTCTACGAGCTGAACCTGGCCGATCTGCGCGAAACCGACGACGATCCTGCAGGCAGCCTGCATCTCGTCCGCCAGGCCATCCAGGATGTGGCCAAGGTTCTGAAGAGTAGGAAGCAGTAGTCCCCATGGGTTCCAGGATTACCTCGGCCGCACTCCCAGGATGAGCATGCCCAGCTCACCGGACAGGGCGACGAAGACCCGTCCGCACCGCGAACGTCGTACCGAACATCTACCGTTGCCGAGGAAGACCGCGGATTCCTTTCGCGCGGCTCGGAGGTAACGGAGGTTGCCTTGGCCAGAGGGTTCGAACCAAACCGGCGCGGGATCGAGCAGATACGCCGCGAGATCGGCAAAGAGCTGAACAGGGCGGGCCCGCTCCCGGTGGACCTCACAACGAACAGCGCAGGGACTGGGATGGCAGGCGAGCTCGATCCGAACGGACGCCTATATCTGACCTCACACCGGGTGCTGCTCTACGCCGACGAAGCTGGCCACAACGGTCGCTTCGAAGCCGCCGTGCAGGCTGCACACGTGGACGGGCTGGAACTGGAGGCGGCGGCCCTAACCTCCCTGGTGCATCGAACCCTCGGGCTACTCACGGATCAGGGGTTGATCGCCTCGCACAAAGCCATGGGTGGGGTGTACACCCGGTTCTCTATCACCGGTGCCGGTGCTGTGCGAGCCGAGGAGATCCGCGAACGCCAGGCCCGGGCGAGTTTCCGGAGCCGGGTGCTGCGCACCGGCGTATTGCGGTGGCTGCACGACAACGACGGCGTCTCCTCCTTGAAGGAGGTCGCGATCACCCACCGCCACGTCGAGGGTGACCCGGCCACTGACGAAGAACTGGCTCTAGTGACTTCTGATCTGCGGGAGCACGGCTTCCTCGGCCCTGACACTGGACAGGGTCGACTGGTGCTCACCGACCGCGGCCGGCACTGTGCGGATCATCATGGAGGCGATGTGAGCAGTTACGAAGCGGCCCAGGCCTCGGCTGGGCAGACCTACAACGTTCACTTCAACGGCACCACCCAGGGTGTCCAGGTGGTGCAGGGCAACCACAACACCGTGCACCAGGACAACCAGTCCCAGGTTGCCGGAGAAGTTCGAGGGTTTTTGGACTCCTTGACCACGGCACGGCCAGCCCTGGCTGAACTGGACGCCGACCGCGGCGCCGAGCTGGATACGGCGATCGCCGAATTGCATCAAGAGGTGGAGGCGCCCGCACCTGCTCCCTCGCGGATGGGCGCCCTGCTGCGCAAGATCGGTGAGGTGCTGGCCAACACCACCACTCAGGTAGTTACCGGTTCACTCACTCCGCTGGTCTTGGCAGGACTCAACGACCTGCTCGCCAAGTTCCCTGAGCTGACCAGCTGACACCGGCCTGGAGGCCCTATGGGGTGGCCTCAGGTGAAGTGTGGGAGCCGGCTTGAAGCCCAACGTGACCCGAGTGCACATCGGTGCGGAGTCCAAGGGTCGGCACACTTCTCCATGAGCCACCCCGGCGGGCCACCGTCGTCGGTCGCGGCCAGGAGCACGCCCCCGTCCGGCACGCCATGGGGCC
>NZ_QPFC01000656.1:0-2295 GCF_003427465.1 Nocardiopsis sp. TNDT3
CCACGGCCGCGATCCGGGCCCGGGGCAGGGCGCGCAGCAGGGCGGCGGTGGAGGCGCCCGTGCCGCACCCGAGGTCGAGCAGGCGCAGCCCCGTGCCGTCCCAGGGCAGGCCCAGCCGCCTGGCGGAGACCCGCAGGTGCGCGTGGTAGCCGGGGTTGGCGGCCACGAGCCGGTCGTAGGCTCCGGCGGCGTGGTCGAACTCGTCGGTGACCGCGCCGTCCTTCATGGCGTGCGTCGTGGTGTCCACGTTCTCCTCCCGGGGGGTGTTCGCGTGCGGGCGGGGCCCTTCCCGTGCATGCTGGGGGCATGGCCGACTACGACGTGGCGATCATCGGCGGGGGAGCCGCTGGGCTCACCCTGACCCACCAGCTTCGCGGGGTCAATGACCGACGTGGCCGACCGCTGCGGGTCGCCCTGGTGGAACCGCCCCCCGGGCCGCACACCCCTCCGCCCCGCACCTGGTGCTTCTGGGAGCCCGACGGCGGGCCGTGGGACCACCTGCTGGCCGCCCGCTGGAGGGACCTGTCCGTGGTGGGGCCGGACGGGGCCGTCCACGACTCCCCGGCGGCGCCCTACGTGTACAAGATGCTGCGGTCGGCCGACGTGGACGCGCATGTGCGCGCTTCGGCCGGTGAACACGTGGACCAGCTTCCGGTGCTGGTCACCGAGGTCGTCGACGGCGTCGAGCACGCCGTGGTACGGGGCACCTGCCCCGGAGGCCCCGGGGGAGGGGAGCGGGAGCTGACCGCCTCATGGGTGTTCGACTCGCGTCCGCCCCGGCCCGCCCCGCGCGGGCGCACGCACCTGCTCCAGCACTTCCGCGGCTGGTTCGTGCGCACGCCCGACGACGCCTTCGACCCCGCCTCGGCCGTGCTCATGGACCTGCGCCCTCCCCAGCCGGCCAACGGCGTGGCCTTCGGCTACGTGCTGCCGCTGTCGCCGCGCGAGGCGCTGGTGGAGTACACCGAGTTCGGGCGCGAGGCGCTCACGACCCCCGAGTACGAGCGCGCGCTCAAGGACTACTGCGGCCTGCTCGGGCTGGGGGACGTGGAGGTGACCGCGGCCGAGCAGGGCGTCATCCCGATGACCGACGCGCGGTTCCGCCCCCGCGCGGGGCGGCGCGTGTTCCGGGTGGGGACGGCGGGCGGCGCCACCCGGCCCTCGACCGGGTACACGTTCAGCGGTGTGCGGCGCCAGACGGCCGCCGTGGCGCGGGCGCTGGCCCAGGGGCGGGCCCCGGTACCGCCGGTGCCCCACCGCCGCCGCCACCTGGCGATGGACGCGGTCATGCTGCGGGCCCTGGACACGGGGCGGGTGCGGGGAGCGGAGTTCTTCGCCGGGCTGTTCGCGGCCAACCGCCTCGGGGACGTGCTGGCCTTCCTGGACGGTGGCTCGCGCCTGCCCCGGGAACTGGCGATGGGCCTGAGCACACCGGTCGCGGCCATGTCGCTGACCAGCCTGGACCAGGCGTGGTACGCGCTGCGCGGGGTCGGTGCGAGGAGCCTCAGCCGGGGGCCAGGGCCCGCACGGCGTCGGTGAGCGAGCCCAGGTGCCCGGCGGCCAGCCCCGGCGCCGCGCCCAGCGACCGCCAGCCCGGCCCGGCCGTGTACACGGCCGTGGCCTGCGCCGACCCCGCCGCCGCGCGCACCGCCGCCCGCAGCGCCGCGACGTCGTCGGCGTCTCCGGCGTGGGACCACAGGACCACCGCGCGCGGACCCGTGCGGCGCACCGCCCGCACCGTCGCCACCACGGGCGTGCACGGCCCCAGCACCCGGCGCGGCACGCCCCGTTCGCGCAGCGCGGCGGCCAGCGCCTCCATCGGGAGACTGTGCATCTGGCCGGGGCCGCAGGCCAGGACCGTGGGGCGGCCCGCCGGGTCCGCGTCCCCGGGGGCGGCCACGCGGCGCAGCGCCGAGGACACGCACCACGACAGAAGGTGCTCCACCTCCACGTAGCGCCGGGTGTCCTCCCACTTGCGGCCCATCCCGTACAGCAGCGGCATCGCCAGGTCCTCCCAGGCCGCCACCACGCCGTACTCGTCCAGGGCCTCCTCCAGCAGGCGCTCCACGAGTTCGGCGTCCATGCGCATGGCGGCGCGGGCGATCCCCTGGAGGGTGGGCCCGGCCGGACCCAGCGGCAGGGTGTCCCCGCCGGGGCGCCAGCGGGGCCGCGCACCCCTCCCGGGGGCTTTCGCGCCCGGTTGGGCGCTGCCCGCGTCCTCCCCGCTGGCTCCCGAGCCCTCCCGGAAGTCCCGCGGACCCTCCTGCCCGGTCCCCGGTTCCCCCCCCTCGGCAC
>NZ_QPFC01000657.1:0-2808 GCF_003427465.1 Nocardiopsis sp. TNDT3
TCGCGTGCGTGGGTGTGGGCGTCGATCGCCTCCTCAAACCGGCGCATTTCCAGCAAGGCAACGCCGAGTCCACCCCAAGCTGATGCCTCTCCTGATTGATCTCCAATGATGTGCGCAGCGATCTGAGCGGAGCGCGAGAGTTGCTCGCAGTCCTCGAAGCGTCGCTTGAGGCTTAGGTACCCGCTCAGATGCAGGGCCAGGGCGATGGCGGTAGCGGTGTGTCCGAGGGTGGGGGCGGCTAGGGCCGCAGTCACCAGAGTGGCGCGCTCGGCGTCCAACCATCCCAGGGCCGTGTCCCGATCGGGAAAGAGATCGGGGACAGGTTGTCCGACCAGGGTCTCCAGGTGGGTGTCGGCCGCTTTGGTGGTGGTGGTGTAGTGGTCCAGCAGCCTGGCCAGCGCCTGGTCGCGTTCGATGGATGGGTGGGGGTGGGTGCGGGCATAGTCAGCGAGCAGGTCATGGGCTCCCCACCGGCCGGGTGCTGGTTGGGTGAGTAGATGCGCGGCCGCCAAATCCTCCAACGCCTCCTCGACCTCATCGAAGGGGAGGTCGGTCAGGGCCGCGGCCGCTGAGGTGCCCAGAGTGGGTCCCGGTGCGGAGGCCACGAGCAGGAACACCCGGGCCTGGTCGGGGGGCAGGTGGGCCAGGGAGGTGTCGAAGACTGCTCGCAGTACCCGCGCCTGCCCGGCGTCACGGTCGGGATCGGTGAGTTTGTCCACTCGGGAGGCGGCGTTCTGTAGCCGGTCGGCCAACCGGTCCGGGGCCAGGTGGGGGTTGCGTTTGAGGTAGGCGGCGGCGATCTCCAACGCCAACGGCAACATCCCACACAAGTGGGCCAACCGGGCCAGTCCCGCATCGTCGTGGGCGCGCGGGTCCTTGGGGGTGTGGGCGCTTAGATCCGAGGTCAGGAGTGCGATGGCCGCTTCGAGACCGAGGATGTCCAGGTCCAGGTGGCGGGCTCCGGTCAGGGAGTGCAGGCCGCCGCGGCTGGTCGCCACCAGGCGGTGCCCGCCGGTGCCGGGCAGCAGGGGGCGCACCTGGGAGGTGGAGTTGGCATTGTCGGCGACCACCAGCACCGGACGATGTCGTTCGTCGGCCTCGGTGAGAGCGGCCAGCGCCGACCGGTAGAAGGAGGTCCGCTCCTGCACCCCCGCCGGGATGTCTTTCGGGTCCGCCCCCGTCTGGCGCAGCAGCACGTCCAGGGCCGCTTCCGCGGTTAGGGGTTGGGCGCCGGAGGCGTAGCCGCGCAGATCCACGAACAGTTCGGCGCAGAACCACTGCTCGTGGTGGGCGATTGCGCCGGCGGCCAGGGCCAGAGCGGTCTTGCCGACCCCGCCCATCCCGGCCACAGCGGAGACCACCACCCCACCTGAGACGTTCACTTCTTGCTGTTCCTGGTCGGCCTCCCCAGCGCCTTTAAAGGACCTGGTCTCCGCGGGAGTGGGGGCAAGCTCGGCTAGCAGCTCCTGTAGGTCCTGCGCCCGGCCGACCAGTGTGGTGGGGGGCGGGGGCAGGGCGTGCAGTGCGGCGGCCACGGGCCGGGGCAAGTGAAGGACCTGCTGGCCGATGACGTCGCCGCCGGCTTTGATCCACCGCTGATCGATGTAGGAGGCGGGGAGGTTTGCGTCCTTCTCGGGGCGGGTCACTGGGGCGGCTCTGTGGGCGGGTGGACCTGTTGGCCGATCACGTCGCCCCCGGCACGGATGCGCCGCAGCCGAATCCGGCTCCCGCCCGTGACGGGGGAGGGGCCGACCCGGCCTTTGACCGCTCCCTTGGTCCGGACGCGGTCCAGTTCGACGACGTCACCGTCACCGGTCTCGTGAGGGGCTGGCCACAAAGCCACCATCAGGGTCGCCACGGCCACCGCCAACGACGCGATACCGGCGACCTGGTTGAGCTCGTTCAATCCCCACCCCAGACCAGGGAGCACCCGGGGAGCCAGCCAGAACGCGGCCAGCACTAACGCGATCACGCCCAGGGCCAACACCCAGGCCTTCTTATGTCCCATAGGGCGATTGTTCCGCGTGCGTAGGGGTTACGGCCAGGTGTGGCAGAAAAGGGCCACCCTAGAGAACCGTCCCCTGCTGTCGGTGCTGACTGGGGGCGTGTCGAGGACAGGTGAGCCCAAGACGGCGAATACCCGGGGCGCGGGGTGTCTTCGGTCGGGCGCTCGCACCACCTCAGCAGCGCTTCGCGGAGAGTGCTTCACTTCTGGAAACGAGCATTCCCGGAAGTAGGCTGGCGGGGTGACTTCTGGAAACACATCTTCCTCCGCCGAACAGGCCGCCGATTCGACTTCTGGAAACACACGCACCGGGCGGCCGCGCCGAACCGTGGCGCTGCCCGGCGACCTGGACGCCGAGCGCGCGGCTTTCGCCGCGAGGCTGGCCTCGGCGACCGACCTGGGCGCGGCCACCCGCGACAAGTACCTGCGCAACGTCGGCTACTTCCTGGCCTGGCTCGCCGACGCGCGCGAGGCCGGCGCCCTGGACGGCGACCCGATGGCCGATCCGAACGCGCGGGACTGGGCGGTGCGCGACTACCGGCGCACCCTGAAGAACACCCGCACCGGCAGCGGCGGGCGCCTGTCGGCGGCCACGATCAACAACCGCCTGGCCGCGCTCGACACGTTCTTCACCCTGCGCGGCTCGGGACGCCCCGACGTAGTGCGCGAACACCTGGCCCGCCCCAGCGCTCCCCACGCGCTCGATGCCCGCGCCAAGCTGCGGTTCCTGCGCACCGTAGCTCGGGACGCCTCGGTGCGGGACCGGATGATCTGCCACCTGGCCTACTACGCCGGGCTCCGGG
>NZ_QPFC01000658.1:0-6212 GCF_003427465.1 Nocardiopsis sp. TNDT3
GACGAGGGGGCCGCCGCGCCGGGGGCGGGGAGGAAGCCGGTTCGTCCTTCCGGTGAACGCCATGAGAACAGCCCGTCGGCTCCGGCGTCCAACACCAGTTGCGACCTCACGCGATATCGCAGTGATATGGCCGGTAGGGTCGCCGCATGGAACTGCGCCACCTGCGCTACTTCACGGTGCTGGCCGAGGAACTGCACTTCGGCCGGGCCGCCGCCCGCCTGCACATGGCCCAGCCCCCGCTGTCCCAGCGCATCCGCGACCTGGAGCGGGAGCTGGGGGTGCGGCTGTTCGACCGGGGGCGCAACCAGGTGCGGCTGACCGAGGCCGGGGCGCTGCTGCTGGAGCACGCGCGGCCGGTGCTGGAGAGCGCCGAGTCCGCCCGCGAGGCCATGCGGCGCATCCGCCCCGGGCGGAGCGGGATACTGCGCGCCGGGATTCCGCCGGACACCATGGCGGTCACGCTGCGCACGCTGACCGCCGAACTGGCCCGCCTGGCGCCCGACGTCCTGGTGGACCTGCACGAGCTGACCACGGACGAGCAGTTGGCCGCGCTGCGCGAGGGCGAACTGGACGTGGGGATGGTGCGCCACCCCTCCGACACCACCGGGCTGGAGTCGGGCCCGGTGGCCAGCCGCAGGCTGGGGGTGCTGCTGCCCGCCGAGCACCGTCTGGCGGCGGGCGGGCCGGTGCGGCTGCGCGACCTCAACGGGATGCCGCTGGTGGTCTTCCCGCGCGCGATGGCGCCGATGCTCTACGACCAGATCATGTCGGCGTGCAGGTCGGAGGGGTTCCGGCCGGGCGCGATCCGGCACGCGCGCAACCCGCACTTCGTCAACGGGCTGGTGCTGGCCGGGCGGGGCGTGCACCTCAACGAGCACCCGCTGGGCGGCCTGCCCGAGGGACTGGTGTGGTCACCGCTGGAGGGCAGCCCGCTGGCGTGGCGCACGTCGGTGGTGTGGCCGCCCCGCCGCAGGCACGTGAGCGTGGCGGTGTTCGTGGCGGCGGCCACGGCGGGCCTGGAGGCGGCGGGGCACGTCATCCAGCCCGGGTCCGGCACCGCGGAGGAGTGAGCGCGGGGCGCCGCGCTCACTCATCGGCGCGGACGGAGGAACGATGGGCGGGGAGCACCGCGTTTCCGTCCGGGCGCGGCGCCCTCGGACCGCTCGGCCTACTCGGTTCCGGCGGCGGAGAGGAGGGCCGCGAGGGCGTCCCCGTCGACACGCACCCGGGAGGTGCCGGTGCGCCCCCGCAGAAGGAGCATCAGGTCGGAGGCGGTGCCCTCGACCGTGGTCGTCGCACCGTCTTCGGCGACGGGCCGCGTCCGCCAGGTTCCCGCTGAGGGGACCACGGTCCAGGCCCGCCCGAAGTCGGCGGTCCGCAGGCACACCACCGCTTCGAAGCCCTCGGGCGGCCCGCTGCCCAGGGCCAGCATGAACGCCAGGAACTCGTCGACCCCGTCGGCGACCAGGTCCGCGGGCAGCTCGAGCGCCCGTCCCACGGCGTTGCGGGCGTCCCAGGCGTGCTTTCGGGGGCTCCCCGAGGAGACGAGTGGGCCCGGCTCCGACGAAGATCCGGAGGGGGTTGTGGAGGTGCCGGGTCAGGGCACCAGGCCGTACACGGTGGTGCCCTCGTCCCAGTCGTAGGCGGTGACGGCCCCGGGGACGGGCAGCAGTCGGAGGTTCACGGCGGAGTCGATCCCGATCACCGTGCCGCCGTCCTCCGGTTCGTCCGGTCCCTCCCCGAGCGGGATCACACGCACGGACGCCGCCACCTCGCCGCCCCACACCGGCTGCTCCTGGTGCGGTACCAGGAGGGTGTCCCCCACGACGAGGGCGTCGCTGATCTCGTCATCCCCCGAAGGCGGTTCGGGGACCATGGTGGTGCGGACCAGCGTGCCGGAGGGGTCGACGCGGTGGACGAGGTGCCCGTCGTTCCCGTCCCGCTCGACGTAGACCGCGCCTCCGGTGTCGGCGTGGACGCGTCCCCGGTATCCCGAACGGATCGCCCGGTATTCCTGGCTGGCCTCGTCGTCATCCTCCATCAGGAACTCCGGGAACTCGCCCGCCACCGCGCCCGTGCGCGGATCCAGCAGAGTGACGGGACCGGAGTCGGAACCGACTCCCACCACGGGGTGCTCCCCCTCCGACACGACGCGCCCCTCCCAGAAGATCCGCATGGAGCCGCTCGGGTACGGGTCCCCGATCTGCGTGCGCCACCTCTGCTCCCCGGTACGCGCGTCCAGGCCGAGAACGACGAGAGGCCGGACATCCGACTCCCCCCGGCACAGGTACGCCGCCAGGATCAGGTCCTCATGGAGAAGGACCCGCCGTTCCGTATCACAGATGGTCTCCGGTTCCTGGGGAGTGGGAGTGAAGGTCCACAGCTCGTCCTCTCCGGTATCGCCGTACGCGATCAGAGTTCCCGGCTCCTCGTCGGAGCCCGTGTAGAGACTGCCCGTGGGAAGGACACCGATGAAGTGGTCGTCCCCGGTAACGGACCGCTCCTCAGGCGGTGCCGGCACCTCCCTGGTGATCTCGCCGGTGGCCGTGTCGACCGCGGTCATCCGCCCGCTCTCGATGTCGTCGGGGTCCTGTCGGTAGCTCACGTACACCAGGTCGCCCCCCAGGGACGCGTCTGTGCTCGTGTACCAGCCGAAGGGGAGCCGGTAGGTCCACAGCTCCTCACCACTCGCACCGTCCAGGCCGACCAGCCCGTCCCCGAGCAGCACGACCGGCCCGCGCGGTCCGGCCACGACCCGCTCGATTCTGGCGTCCTCGGGTTTCTCCCAGGCCCAGCCCACCCGGGTGACCGTGGTCGGCATGCCCGGGGCGGCTCCGGGGGCGGCGACCGCGTGCTCCAGCGGCTGGTGGGTAGTCTCGGAGACGGCCGCCCACCCGGCCGTGACCACGGCCAGGACACCGGCGGCGAAGCCCGTCCAGGCACGCCCGCCCGGCTGGGACCGTGGACTGTGGACGGCGAGGAGCAGCGCCAGGAAGCCCAGGGCGAACGCGCACAG
This sequence comes from Nocardiopsis sp. TNDT3, assembly GCF_003427465.1. Taxonomy (NCBI): domain Bacteria; kingdom Bacillati; phylum Actinomycetota; class Actinomycetes; order Streptosporangiales; family Nocardiopsidaceae; genus Nocardiopsis; species Nocardiopsis sp. TNDT3. Next base: position 3,017 of record NZ_QPFC01000658.1, read on the forward strand.
CACAACCCACTGGAGGCTGCCCGGGACCGACGGGGCCCAGGTGTCCCTGCTCTCCGTGAGCCGGGCGAAGGCGTCGAGCGGGAAGGAGCGGTAGGCCAGGTACGACAGCAGCGCGGCCCCAGCAGCCAGCGCCGTGAGGCGGATCAGCCCCCTGCGGTCGTGGTCCGGGCCGGTCTCCCGCGACGCCGCGTGGCGCAGGACCAGGACCAGCAGCGCCAGTCCGGCGGAGAACGCCACGAGCAGGGAGGGGCCGAGCCCCAAGTCCTGCGGCGGGTCCCCCGGGAACAGCGAAACCACCGACAGCAGGAGGGCGCTGGCGACAAGACCCGTTCCGGCCCAGGCGAGGAGGGCGGAGAGGAGGGGCCAGGCCGCGCGGAGCGGTCCCGGCTGGTCTCCGGACCGGGGGAGCGCCTCGTCATCGCGGCGCTGCGGGCCCTCCCGGTGCTCCGGTCCCTCCTCGGAACCGCTCGCGTCCCGGTGCTCGGTTCCGGCTCCGTGGGCGTTCCCCTCCCGGGAGGAGCCCGCGGGAATACCCGCCTCGCTGTTCACGTGTGTCCCTGCTCCCTGGCCCGTCCGAGGGCGTGCGCGTGCGCCCACGGACGCACGAACCGGATATGCGGTCGTCACGATAACAGCGCGTATGGGGGCCGTTTCCCTCTTCGGCCGGTACCGGCCACGGTGGGCTCCGCGGGGGCGCTGTTGTAGCCTCTTCCTTCTTTCCCCGAAGTCGGCGAGCGCGAGGGAGGACCCCATGGACCGGACCGCACGGACAGGGCCGGATGCGGCGAGCCTGACCGAGGTCGTGGACGGCGTGTACGCCTGGGTGCAGTCGGACGGCACCTGGTGGGTCAACAACGCGGGAGCCGTCGCCGGGGGCGACGGGCTCCTGGTGGTGGACACCTGTGCGTCCGAGGCACGCACCCGCGCGTTCCTCGGCGCCCTGGCGCGCGCCACCGGCGGCGCGCCCGTCCGGTGGGCGGTCAACACCCACCACCACGGCGACCACACCTACGGCAACAGCTTGCTGCCCGAGTCCGCCGCGCTCATCGGGCAGGCCGCCATGCGCGAGGCGCTCGCGCAGGACCCGATCCTGGACGCCTGCCCTCCGTTCTGGTCGCCCCTTCCGGACTGGGGCGGCGTCACCCGGCGCCTGCCGTCGATCGTGTTCGACCGGGAGCTGACCGTCCACACCGGCGGGCGGCGGGTGGAGCTGCGCCACCCCGGCCACACGGCGCACACCCCCGGCGACGTGGTGGCCTGGCTGCCCGAGGAGCGGGTGCTGTTCACCGGCGACCTGGTCTTCCACGGGCTGACGCCACTGGTGTTCATGGGTTCGCTGGAGGGCGCGCTGCGCTCGCTGGAGTGGCTGTACGCGTTCGGCCCCGAACACGTGGTCCCCGGGCACGGCCCGCTGCTGGGCGCCGCCGGGCTGGACGCGGTGCTGGGTGAGCACGAGCGCTACTACCGGTTCGTGCTGGAGACCGCCCGGGACGGGGTCGCCCGGGGGCTCACCCCGCTGGAGAACGCCAGGGACTGCGACCTGGGCGGATTCCGCGACTGGGCCGACGCCGAGCGCATCGTGCTCAACCTGCACCGCGCCCACGCCGACCTCACCGGTACCGACATGGACCTCGCGGCGGCGCTGTCCGACACCGTCGAGTGGAACGGGGGCCCGATGCCCACCGGCCTCTGAGCGTTCCCGGCCGGTCACCGCGCCCCCGCGCCGATCCCCCGCATTGGTGAAATCACCGTAAACGTGTGCCAAGTCGGCGCCGTGCCACCAAAGCACACACTCCCGAATGTTTCGCTTGCCGTGACAGGGCATCACCGCGGGTGACGAGGGGGAACGCCATGGCGGAGGCGACCGGGGAGGACGCGCGCACACAGCGGCGCGGCCCCCGCAGCAACTGGGTGCCACTGGGCGTGGCCGCGGCGGCGATCGCGCTGCTGGTGGTGGCCTGGCCGCTGGTCAACGCGCTCCTGCCCGGCTCGGAGTCCGTCCCCTCCGGCGAACCGGTGCCCGTGGGGTCCGCGGGTGACTACCGGGCCTCCCTCACCTTCCCCCAGGAGGGCTGGCACCTCAACACCGGCTCCAGCCAGGCCGGGCAGATCTACCGCTTCACCCGGGGGCCCGTGGAGCTGACGCTCAGTTCGGTCACCCCCGTGACCTCGCCGCCGCCCAGCCTGGAGGAGCTGTGGGCGGGCCTGCGACGGGTCGTGCGCGCCGGCGAGGCGACGGCGAGGCTGGGCGCCCCGGAGGCCATCTCCACCCGGAGCGGCGTCGAGGGGCTCGCCGGGGCCCTGGAGAGCCGGGAGGGGGACGGCTCCGCGGTGGTCTACCCCTCCCCCGACGGACAGCTGGCCGTGGAGATGACCCTGGCCGGGCGCGAGGCCACCCCGGCCGACCTCAGCGCGGTCGCCGACGTCGTGCGCTCGGTCTCCTTCACCCGGGAGGGCTCGTGAACCCCGAACCCGAGAACCGTCCGGCCGCGACCGACCGGCGCTCCGTGCCCTCGCCGCGCCGCGCCCGCCAGGAGGACTCCGGTCCCCGGCACGCCTGGGAGCGGCCGACCGGGGGCGGGCGCGCCCGCGGGCAGCGGCTGCCCGCGCTGGCCGCGCTCGTCCTGATCGGGGTGCTGTGCGCGGTGGGCCTGGGCTACCTGGCGGTGCGGTTCACCGGGCTGGTGCGCGTCTTCTTCTCCGAGGCGGCGCTGGCGGTGTTCCTGGGGCTGGTGACGCTGGCCTTCGGGTTCTGGGTACTGCGCCGCATCCGTCCGGTGCGCGACCCCGCCCTGGACGCCTCCGTGGTCGCGGTGCTCTGGGGTCTGACCGCCGCGCCGGCGGGCGGGGTCGTCGCCAACGCGGGCCTGGGCTCGATCTGGGCCAAGAGCCTGGGGCTGCCCTTCTCCGGGGTCTGGGGGGCGGCCATGACCGCCCCCCTCAACGAGGAGGTGCTCAAGCTCGCCGGGATCGTGCTGGTGGCGGTGGCCTTCCCCGCCGCCGTGCGCGGTCCGGTGGACGGGTTCGTGATCGGGTCCCTGGTGGGTCTGGGCTTCGAGGTGACGGAGAACTTCGTCTACTCGATGAACGCGATCGTCCAGTCGGGCGGCACCGGCGGACTGGTGCCGGTGGCGCAGACGACCGTGGTGCGGCTGGTCCTGACGGGGTTGGGCTCGCACTGGGCGATGTCGGCGGT
>NZ_QPFC01000066.1:0-6903 GCF_003427465.1 Nocardiopsis sp. TNDT3
GTGCCGCGGCCCGCCCCGGACACCGGGACCGCCCCCGATCCGGACCCCGGGACGGGATCCGCACCGCAACCCCTCGGAGGCCGCCGATGACCCCGACCCCCACCCAGGACGCGCGCGGCCCGGTCGGGCCGCGCGGACCCGAGTCGCGCGGCCCGGGCCCGCTGGCGGCGCTGGCCGCGCTGGGCCGGGGCGGCACGGCGACCGTCGCGCTGCTGCTGGCGCTGATCTTCGTGGTGATCGCCACCCAGAACCCCTCGTTCTTCGAGGGGCCGCCGCTGATGGCCTTCGCCAAGAAGGCCGCGCCGCTGGTGATCCTGGCCATCGGCCAGTACCTGGTGATCGTCTCCGGGGAGTTCGACCTGTCGGTGGGGTCCCTGGTGGGCGCGCAGGTGGTGATCGCTGCCCGCCTCATCGACGGAGACGAGGCCATGACCTGGCCGGTGATCGGCCTCATGCTGGTCTTCGGCCTGGTCGTGGGCCTGGTCAACGGCCTGGTGACCACGCTGCTGCGGGTGCCGTCGATCATCACCACGCTCGGCACGATGCTGATCCTGTTCGGCGCCGTGCGCTACTGGACCGGCGGAGCGCCCACCGGGGCGCTGACGGAGTCCTTCCGCGTGTTCGGCCGGCAGGGGATCGAGGGCGTGCCCGTCCTCGGCGAGATCCCGTGGGCGCTGCTCATCGCCCTGGCGCTGGCGGCGGGCGCGGTGGTGCTCATGCGCTCGCCCTACGGCCGCTCCCTCGTGGCGACGGGTGACAACGACGTCGCCGCCGCGTTCTCGGGGGTGCGGGTGTGGCGGGTGCGCACGATGGCCTTCGTCGGCTCCTCCCTCATGGCCACCGTCGCCGCCGTCCTCATCGGCGGCTACGCCGGGGTCACCGCGCAGGTCGGCGACGGGCTGGAGTTCACCGCGATCACCGCCGTGGTCCTGGGCGGGGTGGTGCTGGGCGGCGGGCGCGGCACCGTGGTCGCCGCCGTCCTGGGAGCCCTGACCGTGGAGGCCCTGTTCACGCTGTTCAACCAGCTGTACCTGCCCTCGACGCTCCAGCCCACGGTGCAGGGGCTCATCATCATCGCCGCGGTGGCCTACGCCGCCCGCCGGGGCGACCTTCGACTGCCGGAGCGCCTGCGACGGCGACCGGACCATCCGACCGAGCGGCCGCTCGGCACTTCCAGGAGGTAACCATGCGCGTCCCCCGCGTGCTGCTCGCCGGCGCCGCCGGCCTGACCCTGACGCTCACGGCGTGTACGACGGACGCCCCCACCGACGCCCCCGAGGAGGCGGGCTCCGAACTCACCCCCGACGGGGAGTGGTTCGACGAGGCCGAGTTCGAGGCGCAGCTGGCCCAGCGCGAGATCACCCCGGAGGGCCCCGAGGACCAGCCCTGGCTCCAGGCGATCGAGCCCGAGTGGATCGACACCTCGGAGTTCACGCACGACGCGCCAGAGGACGCGACGCTGTGCTTCTCCAACGCCTCGGTGTCCAACCCCTGGCGCGTCACCGGCTTCATCACCATGGAGCAGCAGGTGGAGGCGCTCCAGGAGGAGGGGCGCATCGGCGAGTTCCGCGTGTCGGACGCCGCCGACGACGACAACCAGCAGATCTCCGACATCCAGGCCTTCGTGGACTCCGGGGACTGCGACGTCATCATCATCTCCCCCTCCACTACCGCGACCCTGACCCCGGCGGTGGAGACCGCCTGCGAGAGCGGCGTCCCGGTCGTGGTCTTCGACCGCGGCGTGAACAGCGACTGCATGGTCACGTTCATCCACCCGATCGGCGGCTACGCCTACGGCGCGGACGCGGCCGAGTTCCTGGTCGATGAGCTGGAGCCCGGCTCGACCGTGCTGGCGCTGCGCATCCTGCCCGGCGTGGACGTGCTCGAACACCGCTGGGCGGCGGCCCAGGAGGTCTTCGCCGACAGCGAGCTGGAGGTGCTCGGCCACGAGTTCACCGAGGGCGACGGCGCCATGATCAAGGACCTGGTCTCCCAGCACCTCCAGCGCGGCGAGGTCGACGGCATCTGGATGGACGCCGGGGACGGCGCCGTGGCCGCCCTGGAGGCCTTCGAGGACGCGGGCCAGCCCTACCCGGTGATCTCCGGTGAGGACGAGCTGAGCTTCATGCGCAAGTGGCAGGAGGAGGACCTCACCGCGATCGCGCCCGTCTACTCCAACTTCCAGTGGCGGACCCCGGTCCTGGCCGCCGGCATGATCCTCGCCGGCGAGGAGGTGCCCTCGGAGTGGATCCTGCCGCAGGAGCCGATCCGTCAGGACGAGCTGGACGAGTACCTGGAGCGCAACGCGGAGATGCCGTCCCTGCACTACGCGAAGTTCGGCGGCGAGGACCTGCCGGGCTTCCCCGAGGCCTGGACGGACCGGTAGGTGCGCGCGCTGGGGGTCAACACCTGGGTGTGGACGTCGCCGCTGACCGACGCCGCGTTGGAGCGGATCGCGCCCCGCGTGGCGGAGTGGGGGTTCGACGTGATCGAACTCCCCGTGGAGGACACGGGCGACTGGGACCCCCGGCGCGCCCGGGCCCTGCTGGACGGGCTGGGCCTGACGGCCAGCGTCGTGCTGGTCATGGGGCCGGGCCGGGAACTGGTCGCGACCGACGCGGCCACCCGCTCGGCCACGCAGGACTACCTCAGGCGGGTCGTGGACGCGGCCGCGGCGGTGGGCTCCCCCGTCGCCGCCGGTCCTGCCTACGCCTCGGTCGGCCGCACGTGGCGGATGTCCCCGCGTGAGCGGGCGGGGATCGGCGCGGAGCTGACCGAGGCGCTGGCCCCCGTGGTCGGGCACTGCTCGGCCGCGGGGGTCCGGCTGGCGGTGGAGCCGCTCAACCGGTACGAGACGAGCGTGCTCAACACGGTGGACCAGGGGCTGGAGATGCTGGCCGACCTGCCCGCGGAGCACTGCGGGCTGGCCCTGGACGTGTACCACATGAACATCGAGGAGCGGGACGTGGCGGCGGCCGTGCGGCGCGCGGCGGGCAGAGTGGCGCACGTGCAGGTGTGCGCGAACGACCGCGGCGCCCCCGGGGCCGACCACCTGGACTGGAGCGCGATCCTCGGCGCGCTCGGCGACGCGGGGTACGGAGGACCCCTGGTGATCGAGTCGTTCACGGCGGACAATGCCAGCATCGCCACGGCGGCCTCCGTCTGGCGACCGTTGGCGGCGACCCAGGACGCGATCGCCGTCGACGGCCTGGCCTTCCTTCGCGCCCTGAGCCGACGAGAGGAGCCGCCGTGCAGGTAGGCAGCGCTCCTCGGGAGCCGCGGTCCGCCCGTACGGGCGCGGCCGGGCTCCACGGGGGACGGGAGCCGGCCGCCGTGTCCGCACCACGGCCGCCGGTGCCCCCGGGCCAGGAGGAAACGTCCACCACCCCCGCTCGGTGCCGCGCTCGCCGGAAAGCGCTGACTGAGGTAGGGCGGCTCCATCCCCACGAGGAGACGTCACCATGCCCGCTCACAAGACCCCCTCCGCCGCCGGATCCGAGTTCCCGGACCCGGTGGCGGACACCCCCGCCACCTGGTGGCTGACCGGGGTGTCGTTCGCGGTGGCCGGTGCCGCCGTCGCCTCCGCCGTGTTCCTCGGCGGTGACGGCGCGAACGGCGCCTCCGCCGCGCCGCAGGCCCCGGCGGACCACCCCGACGCCGAACAGGTCGGTTCGCTGCTCACCCACACCCGCACGGCCCACGAGGGACTCGTCCCCGTGGTGGAGGACATGGAGGAGTTCCTGCCCACCGACGGATCACACCCGCCCCTGGAGTTGACCGAGGCCTCGGTGGTCAACTCCTGGCGCACCGAGGTGCAGGCCGCCTCGGTGCACTTCGGGGAGGTTCCCGAGTCCGGCGGCGCCCACCGGACCGCGCACGCGGGCCTGGTGTCCTCCGTCCGGCTGCTGTCCATGTCAGTCGACACCTACGCCAAGGCCGCCCTGGTCGAGGACGAGGACCTGCGCATGGACGTGCTGCACATCGCCATGGAACTGCGCGACGAGGCGGTCGTGTCGTGGTCGGTGGCGGCCACGCACCTGGACGCGGTGAGCGTGGACGCCGGGCACGGCCACGTCCACCTGTACCTGCCCGCCGCCCCCGACAGCGGCGCCCTCGCGCCCGACGGCGCCGGGGCGGACGCGGGACCGGAGGGCGCCGGGGAGGGCCCCGGCGGCGGACACGACCACTGACCACGAAACCCCCCTACTCCAGGAGGAGACGAACATGCCGCGACCAGTCACCCTGTTCACCGGACAGTGGGCCGACCTGCCCTTCGAGGAGGTGTGCTCCCTGGCCTCCTCGTGGGGCTACGACGGTCTGGAGGTCGCCTGCTGGGGCGACCACCTCGACGTCACCCGGGCCGCCGTGGACGACGACTACGTGCGCGACCGGCTGGACACGCTCAAACGCCACGGGCTGGGCCTGTGGGCGATCTCCAACCACCTGCTGGGCCAGGCCGTCTGCGACGACCCGATCGACCACCGCCACCGCGACATCCTGCCCGCGCGTGTGTGGGGCGACGGCGAGCCCGAGGGCGTGCGCCGGCGGGCCGCCGAGGAGATGAAGACCACCGCCCGCGCGGCCGCCAGGCTCGGCGTGTCCACCGTGGTGGGCTTCACGGGCTCGGCCGTCTGGAAGTACGTGGCGATGTTCCCGCCGGTGGGCGAGGACGTCATCGAGGCCGGGTACCGCGACTTCGCCGACCGGTGGAACCCGATCCTGGACGTGTTCGACGAGGTGGGGGTGCGTTTCGCGCACGAGGTGCACCCCTCCGAGATCGCCTACGACTACTGGTCAACCCAGAGGGCGCTGGAGGCGGTGGGGCACCGTCCGGCCTTCGGCCTGAACTGGGACCCCAGCCACATGGTGTGGCAGGACATCGACCCGGTCGGGTTCCTGTGGGACTTCCGGGACCGGATCTACCACGTGGACTGCAAGGACGCCCGCAAGCGGGTGGGCAACGGCCGCAACGGGCGGCTGGGCTCCCACCTGCCGTGGGGTGATCCGCGCCGGGGCTGGGACTTCGTCTCGACCGGGCACGGCGACGTGCCCTGGGAGGACTGCTTCCGCACGCTGAACTCGATCGGCTACCAGGGGCCGATCTCGGTGGAGTGGGAGGACGCGGGCATGGACCGGCTGGTCGGGGCGGCCGAGGCGGTGGAGTTCGTGCGCTCCCACGCCTACGACCCGCCGGAGGCGTCGTTCGACTCCGCCTTCGGGTCGGACTGACCCGGCTGCAGGCGCGGCGGCGGGGCGGCGCGTACCGGGGATCCCCCTCAACAGGGAGGCGGGGTCAGATCATCGGGGCGATGACCACCCGGTAGTGCCCCCCGTCCTCGGTGGAGACGTCGCAGCGGAAGTCGTTGACCCGGTTGACGGAGCCCTGCACCGCGCTGTCGCCGAAGGCCGCGGTGTCCACCCCGGGCAGGTGTTCGCGGATGAAGGACACCGCCTCCTGGACGGACATGGCGGTGTCCTTCTGCTCTGGGGTGACACGCAGTCCGTTGTCGGTGAGACGGCTGATAACGACCCGGAACATGTGCTGTCTCCCTAGGGTGCCGGGGGGCGGACACCGGCATTCTGCCCCATCGCCTCCCCGGCTGGGAATCCTCCGGGCGGGCGGGGCGCCGGGGCGGCCCGCCCGGTCAGACCTCCAGGTCCGCCTCGATGCCCTTGAGGCGGTGCCTGGCCAGGGCGAGGTTGCCCCGGGAGCGGTCCAGGGCCAGGTAGAGGAAGAGCCCCTGCCCCTTGCGGCTGGTGAGGGGCCGGATGATGTGGTACTGCCCGGACAGGGTGATGAGGATGTCCTCGATCACGTCGTTGATCCCCAACTGGTCCATGGTGCGCATCTTCGCGCGGACCACCTCGGTGTTCCCGGCGGCGGCCACGGTGAGGTCGAGGGTGTTGGTGGAGGCGAGGGTGCCCAGCGCCATCCCGCTGCTGTAGTCGACGACGGCGGCGCCCACAGCCCCCTCGATCTCCATCATCTCCTTGAGCCCGGCTTCGATGTTCGGCATGTCCTTCTCTCTCCTTGACGTGGGTCGGCGCGGCGCCCTGCGGTCGGCGATCCAGCGGCGCAGGCCGGAGGCGCCTCGGCGGGGCTGCCCACCGGTCACGCGGCCACCGGCCGGGGGCGGTCGACGGACAGCGTCCGCAGCGCGGTGAGCACGCGTTCCAGCACCTTGCGGTCCACGGACGCGACCGCCGGCGCGGCGGGGCGGGGCAGGTCCCGCCGGGGCGGGCGGTCGGTGTCGTCGCGGGGAGGCGGCACCCTCGCCGTGCGCACCAGGTCGCGCAGCCGCCGCAGGGTGAAGCCGAGGCTGCCCTCCGTGCGGCCCATCCGCACCCGTACGCACAGGTCGGAGCCCTCCAGGACGGCGAACAGCACGTGGTGGTCGGTGTCGGTGACGACGACGTCCTCCACCCGCTGGTCGGCGCACAGGGGACCCTCCCTGACGGCTCTGAGGATCGCCGCCGCGTCCGCGGCCGGATCGTCGGCGCCGGCGTGGGCGAGGACGCGCCCGCGCCGCCAGTCCACGAGGCAGGCACTGCGCACCCCCGGCGTCTGGAGCATCTCCCGCAACTGCTGCTCGAAGCGCACGTCGGTCCTTTGCGAAGGCTGGGGCCGGGACTCGCGTCGGCCCGCGACGAATCAGGCTAACTGTCCTTTGCGGACATCACGAGAATAGGCGTCATGCGTTCGCAGCGCAGCCTTTTCAGTGATTTATTGTGTTATGCCTGACCGGAGGGGGTGGCGGAAAGCCGAAAGGAGGACGAGGGGGCACCGGAGCGTGTTTCGCCCCGCCGGGAAAGGTGATCGTCCCCGGTGTCGCGCGAGGTCACTTTTTCTCCCTTTCGGGAGTTTCGGGACCTCGGACCCGGGTGGTGTCGGTGCGGGGGGGG
>NZ_QPFC01000659.1:0-1576 GCF_003427465.1 Nocardiopsis sp. TNDT3
CCCACCGACCCCTACGCGGCCGACCCCGCGCCCATCCCCCGGCGCGACACCCAGCGCTACGAGTCGGTGCGCCTGTTCGTGACCCGCGCGCACGCCGCGCGCGCCGGGTTCGAGATGACCAGGGAGAACTCCGGTTACATCGCGGAGATCTGCCGGATGCTGGACGGCATGCCGCTGGCGATCGAGCTGGCCGCCGCACGGGTGCGGGTGCTGTCGGTGCAGCAGATCCTGCGCCGCCTGGACGACCGCTTCCAGCTGTTGACCAGCGACGGGTCGGAGGACCTGCCGCCGCGCCAGCGGACGCTGCGCGCGGTCCTGGAGTGGAGCCACGAACTGCTCACCGAGCCGGAGCGGCTCCTGCTGCACCGGTTGTCGGTGTTCTCCACCTGGTACCTGGAGGCCGCGGAGGACGTCTGCTCGGGCGAGGGGGTCGATCCCGCCGACATCCTGCCGCTGCACTTCTCCCTGCTGGACAAGTCGCTGGTGGTGATGGACGCCGAGGTCGACGGCACCACCCACTACCGGCTGACCGAGACGGTGCGCGCCTACGCCGCCGAGCACCTGGCCGACAGCGGCGGCGAGGACGACCGGTGGGAACGCTACCTGCGCTTCTGCGTCGCCCGTCTGGAGGAGTGGGCCAAGAGCTGCTGCGCGCCGATGCCGTGGGGGGAGCGCCTGGGGCACCTGCGGCTGCTCGACCACCACCGGGAGAACCACGCCCGCGTGGTGGACTGGGCGCTCTCGCGCGGACGCGTGGACGAGGCCCTGCGGGTGTGCGTGGCGCTGCGCTCCTACTGGATCGTGCGCGACCTGGCCGCCGAGGGCAGCCGCCTCCTGGAGCGGGCGCTGTCCACCGACTCCGACGCGCAGTCCCCCCACCTGCGGGCGCGCGCCCTGGCCCTGCACGCCGAGCTGCGGCTGGACCTGGACGCGGCGCCGCGCGTGTCCACCCTGGCCCTGTGCGCCCTGGAGTCGGCGCGGGCCTGCCGTGAGGCGGGAGCCGCCGCCTCCGCGCTGGCCACCCTGGCGGCGCTGTGCCTGCGCACCGGCACCCTGGACGAGGGCCAGGAGCACGCCGAGCGGGCCGGGGTGTGGGCCTCCCAGGTCAGCGACCCCATCACCGAGGCGGCCACGCTGGACGTGCTGGCCCAGCTGGCCCGCCGCCGCGGCGAGGCCGAACGGGCCACGGCCCTGCTGGAGCACAGCGTCGCGGTGGCCGACAACCTCGGCGACCGCTGGAGCGCGGCCCGCGCCCTGCACGGGCTGGGCTCGATCGCCGCCGAGCGCGGCGACTTCACGCGGGCGCGGGAGCTGTTCTCCGACGCCCTGTCGGTCTTCGGCGAGCTGGAGGCCGCCCCGGCCACCGCGCACTGCGCCCGGGAGCTGGGCCGCCTGTACCTGGCCGAGGGCGAGACGCTGCTCGCCCGGGAGCCCCTGGCGACGTGCCTGCGGGTGAGCTTCACCTCCGGCCGCAGGCTCGCGGTGGCCCGGGCCCTGGAGGCGCTGGCGGAGCTGGCCCTGGCCGAGGAGGAGGCCGAGCGGGCCGCCGCCCTGGTGGGGGTGGCCGCCGATCTGA
>NZ_QPFC01000660.1:0-10683 GCF_003427465.1 Nocardiopsis sp. TNDT3
GGCGGGGCCGCCACGCCCGCGCTGGTGGCGGCCGTGGCGGGAGCGGGTGGAACGGGTTTCCTCGCCGCCGGGTACCTGGCCCCCGAGGTCCTCGCCGACCAGCTCGGGGCGGTGCGCGACGCCGGGGTCGGCGCGTTCGGGGTGAACGTGTTCGTGCCGGGCCCGCCCTCCGACCCCGACGTGGCGGCGTCCTACCGTTGCGACCTGGAGTCCGAGGCCGAGCGGTACGGGACGCCGGTCGGCGCCCCGGTGCACGACGACGACGCGTGGGCGGCCAAGATCGACCTGCTGGCGCGGGCGGCCGTGCCGGTGGTGAGCTTCACCTTCGGCTGCCCGGAGGCCGCCGTGTTGGAGCGGCTGCGCGCGGCGGGCAGTGCCACGGTGGTCACCGTGACCACGGTCGGGGAGGCGCGCGAGGCCGTGGCCCGCGGAGCCGACGGGGTGTGCGCGCAGGGTACGGAGGCCGGGGGCCACCGCGGCGCGTTCGACCCGGTCGGGAACGGAGGTCTGCCGCTGCGGGAGCTGCTGGCGGACGTGGTCGGCGCGGTGGAGGTACCGGTGATCGCCGCCGGGGGGATCATGACCGGGGCCGACGTGGCCGGGGCCCTGGACGCGGGTGCCGCCGCCGCGCAGCTGGGCACGGCGTTCCTGCGCTGTCCCGAGAGCGGCGCCAACCCGGTCCACAAGGCCGCGCTGGCCGATCCCGCGTACACCGGGACGGCCGTGACGTGGGCTTTCACCGGCCGTCCGGCGCGGGGCCTGGCCAACAGGTTCATCGCCGAGCACCCGCGGAGGCCCTTCGCCTACCCCGAGATCCACCACATGACGAAGCCGCTGCGCGCGGCCGCCGCCCGGGCCGGAGACCCCGGCGGCATGGCGCTGTGGGCGGGAGAGGGGTTCCGGGCGGCCAGCGACGATCCCGCGGCGCTGGTCGTGGAGCGGTTGCGCCGCGAGGCCGCGGAGGCGGGCCGGAAGGTCTGAGGGACAGCGGGGAAGGACCCGGACACCGGGCCGGAACGCGGAGCGGCCCCGGGCGTGGCGCCCGGGGCCGCGGAGTGAGCCGGTGCGCGGCGCCGTTCAGGCGGGCGCGTAGGTGAGGCAGTCGGCCTGCTGGTGCACGTACCCGACGGAGATGGCCGGGGCCTGGCACTCCAGCTGGACGTTGTGTTCGCAGTTCGACATCTTGCAGGCGCCGACCTGGCCCGTGGCGACGGGGTCGCCGCCTTGGTCACCAGCGTCGAAGAAGGTGTCGCACTGGGCGTGGGAGGAGTTTCCCACGGTGATGGCCAGTGCGTGGCAGGAGTGGTCGGTGTTGTAGGCGCAGGCGTCCACCTGGCACGAGTTCACCACGGGCATGTCCATCGCGTTTCCCCCAAAGCATCGACGGCGCGTTCGAGGCTGTCAGACGGGACGCCCGGCTTCCAGGACACCGCCTCGTGTCACCGCGAGCGGGACGGAGTGTTGACGAAGACTTGGCGCGGAGGCGACCCGGAGCACGGTCCGGCCGTGCTGCCCGCGCCCCATCAACGCATCCAGTTGGCGGTCACATACCATCCCGTTCGGCGGCCCAATCTGGTTCCGGGCGGTCCGCCGTACCGAATCGCGGTTGTCCACAGGAAGACGGATGGTCGGTCGCGTCAACCGTCCACGCTCTACTCTGGAACAAGGCGATGCTGTCTGTTAATACTTACCGCCCAGGCTCGCTCCGGAACTCAAAATCGAGCGAGCCATAGGGTGGCCCTGGAACACTCACATCCGACTCTAAACCTGCCCCATTCTGATTATGTCGTTCGCGAAGAACTAGTGCCGCAAAAAATAAAAGACGCTAGTCTTCCTCATCACGACCATCCTCCTCAGGGATTTCACTTTGATCTTGATCAACCTGAGGAATCACCTCTTGGATACCACCATCTCGATAGTATCGCCATGCGCTCGGATAGTTTCGATTCCTATCGGGATACATAATGACATAGCCGTGCAGTACAGCAATCTGCCATTTTTCGGAAAGCGACTGACCAATCATGCTAAGTACATCACTAGCACTGAGGTCACTTTCCTTCAAGGCGACTTCAACATCACCCATGGATCCCAGATCCTTTACCGCATAACGAAAGTTATACGGGAGCTCCTTTTTGAACTTAGCCAGCAACTTACGCAGGGGAATTATGCCCGACTCAAAGCCATGCACAGCGCAACCGAGATCGATAGGATACTGAAAATCAAAATGATTCACCTTGATCACCGTTTCGTCTCTTCTGCGACCAGGATCATTATTGCCAAAACCGTTAGTGTTCCAAGGTACTCCACCCAGCTCCCTATAGGTTGCGATAAGGAGCTTTTCGGGGGCCACTGCCGGAAAGTCTTCATCAACATAAAGGCAAGTGAACTTCATCTCTTCGATAGAAATGTTCTGGCGGCCAGAAATTTTTCGAAAATGCTTTGCGATCCGCTGAGGAAGATTTTTGTCGGCCTTCCCCACATAAACGAAGTTATCGTTGTGGTATAGCTGGTAAATACCACCTCGGCGCTCCAGCTCTTCGATCCGGTCTATAGAAAGAGAGACTGGTTCCAACTCCGCGAGAGCTTGGGCAAGCTGATCCTTCAACGCCTTAGTGATACTGAGCCTGAAGTCTGCCCGGTGAGAGGACCCATCCTTCGATTCCGGCTGCCGTTTCATCTACACCCCTACTCTTACTCACCTGTCCATGTGGATGATCTCAGACACCCTCGAGAGATCATCGGATCCCCAGTCTGCCCGATCGGCTCCGAGTGCGCTTGCTCCGCGGTATGCTTCTACCATGACTGAACAGCACGAAGATATATCCAGGACACGCACCAGCGTTGAGCTTTTCGCAGGTGGCGGAGGCCTAGCCATGGCGGTCCACCAGGCTGGCTTCCGTCCACTTCTGTTCAATGAGTTCAATGCTCGCGCTTGTGAAACGCTCGAAGCGATCGCGATGAAGACCCTCGGCCATGATGGCATCGCCCTCACACAGGACCGGAAGCCGAGCGCTCCAGCGCCTGGCGAACCCGCTCCTTTGTATCCGGGCGATGTACAGGAGCTGGACCTCAGTGGACTTCACGGAAAAGTGGATGTACTCGCTGGGGGTCCCCCTTGCCAACCATTCAGTGCTGGGGGTGTCGCGAAGGGTGATGAAGACAAGCGGAACATGTTCCCGGCCATGTTCAAGGCAGTCCGCCAGATGCAGCCCAAGGCTGTCATTTGCGAGAACGTAAGAGGGCTACTCCGGCCATCCTTCAGTGAATACTTCAGATATATCCAGCGAGAGCTGGAACTCCCATTCGTCGAACGCGAAGAAAGTGACCGTTGGCAGGTTCATAACGCCCAGCTCGAACGTCTCATAGCACAGCGCCCAGCTAATGACAGAGATGACCAACGCTACCATGTCATTCAAGTAGCTGTTAATGCCGCCGATTACGGTGTTCCGCAAATCCGACACCGAGTTGTGCTTGTGGCCTTCCGCGCTGACCTCGGCGTAGACATCGAATCTTTCAAGAAGTATGTCAAAACTCCACAGTTTTCATCTGCTGCACTGTATAGGTCAATGAAAGATGACAACGGTGCCTACTGGCAACGCCACCCCAACGTTCCAGGACACGTCCGTGAGCGTGTACAGGCCAGTCTTCCGAAAATCATCGAGGAAGATGATTGTGCCCCGTGGCGGACTCTTCGCGACGCTATTCAAGGGAATGGGACAGATACCGTGTTGCCTACACTTCCTCCCATTGACCTGAACAAACTCGACCGGAAAACTGAGCAAGCAGCGCACCTTGGCATCTCCGATCACATCGGCTGGCCATCGGCGCGCATCTACAAGGGGCATACTCCAAACGAACTCGACCGTCCCGCCAAGACGGTTAAGGCAGGTGTTCATGGTGTACCCGGTGGAGAGTCAGTTATGCTACTCGACAAACTCGTGCGCGACTCAAGCGCTGAGAGTGGGTGGCGCTATGAGCATCGATACATGACCGTACGTGAAACAGCACGCGTGATGACATTTCCTGATGAGTGGCAGGGCGCGGGCCCGCGTGGAGAAAAAATGCGGCAATTGGGGAATGCCGTTCCAGTTACTCTCGGAAAGTTCTTCGCTAAAGCAGTCACAGAAGCTTTGAATAGCGCGGGACACTGAGCGGAAAATGAATTCGCAGCAAAGCACTTGGAATGAAAAAATGCCTCCCGAGCGAGCTTACAAGCGCTCCAGAGGTATATCACCTACAGCCGAGCAGGACCGTGCTGCTGGCGGGCGTCATCGAAGGATAGTGGCTCTCGATGACGGCCACCTCGCGCGAGCATCTGTAGCGCTTAGGATTTACAAAAAAACTCGGCGAATCCGAGCGGTATTGCGCTGGTCGGAAAAAGGGAAGTCTCCCGAGATATATCTTGGAGAAGTATCGCATAGCACACGCCAAGCGAACCTACGTGAAGCATGGAAGCGCGCTTGGGAACGGGGCCTGCTGACCGAAGAGCCCCTTCCTCCTTGGTCTAAATCGTCTTCCCATGCGACTCGCGCTGTCATGATCGCTAACCGCGGTAGAGATACAAAACCAGAGCTTGCCCTGCGCTCCGCACTCCACTCGAAAGGCTTGCGATACCGAGTCGATAAAAGCCCCATAAAGGGAATGCGGCGCAGGGCCGACATTGTTTTCCCCAAGGAAAAATTGGCCGTTTTTGTAGATGGATGCTTCTGGCATGGATGCCCTCAACATATGCGTCCAGCGAAAAAAAATGCGAAATTCTGGCAAGCGAAAATTGAGGACAACAGAGCTCGTGACGCCAACACCAATGAAACCTTAAGCGCGGCGGGATGGACAGTCGCTCGCTTCTGGGAGCATGAAGACCCCCGGGAAGCCGCAGAAAGCATAGAATCGACTCTTCTCCTATTGCGCCCTAAATCTAATCAGAAATAGGAAAAATAAAACAGTAGCATACAAGTCGAAAGCAAGAATATATTTCGAATAAATAATTCACCGGAAATGCGCTTTTAAAGCGTTTTTTCTCAGTGCCCTCGCACCTTTTTAAGGCCTTGGTCCATCTGCACGAAGCGCAGTCGTCTGAGCGATGGAGCAAGGCAAGGGTCCCGAGAGCTGAGGAAACCTTCCGCACCGGGCGCAAACCACTGACCGATCCCGTTCAGTACTGTCTATATGGAGACGGGAACGCCACGTGGGTGTTCGCCCTTCAGTTCACCGGCCAGGGCGCCCGCGTGGAAGGCGTCCCATTCGGCCTTGGTATAGGTCAGGATGGGGGAGTTGGGGATGGCGGTGTCGGTGAGGGTGAAGCCGCCGTCAGGGAGGAACACGGCGCGCAGGCGTCTGAAGATGGTTCCTCCTGTCGCGACCTGGTCGAGGAAGTACTCCCAGTCGGCGTGGGGGACGGTGAGCGTGGGCCCGGCGGGGTTCTTGGTGTCCCCGATCTCGATCACGCCGCCTCGCAACGAACGGACCTGGACACAAGTCGCCCCCGTGCTGCTGTAGCTCGACTTCGTCCATTTCATCGTGACTCCTCCAGAACCGCCGTGATCATTGAGGCCGACTGTACCGGGGAGAGCGCGGCGGACTGGATCTGGTCGTAGGTCGCCTTGTAGGCCGCCAGGTCGGTGACGCCCTCGACGTAGGTGTTCATTCCTCGGCTGTCGATGTAGACCACAGGTGGCAGGTGGACCCCGGCGTCGAGGATGGCGAAGGCTCCGTCCAGTCCCGCGTGGGCGCCCGCCGATTCGGGGATGACCTGGACGTTGATGTTCGGCTTCTGGCCCATCGTGAGCAGGTGGCGCAGCTGGTCGTCGCGTGTCTGTCTGTCCCCGATGACGCGGCGGAGCGCGTACTCCTCCACTATCGACCACAGTTGCAGGGGTTCGTTCTCCCGACGCAGGGCGCGCTGTCGTTCCATGCGCAGTTGGACCAGGTGCTTCACTTGGTCGGGGAGGAGTAGCGGGTTCGCGGAGATCAGGGCGTGGGCGTACTCGGGGGTCTGTAGAAGACCGGGGATCAGATACGGGTGCCAGTCCTTGATGCCGACCGCGATCTCTTCGAGCCCCAAGTACCTCTCGAAGTTCTTGCCCGGTAGCTCCTGTTCGAAGGTGTTGGTGCGGTTGCGCCGTGGCCTGCGGGACTGTGCTCCGAGTTCGAGCAGGGTGGGGCGCACGTCCTCGCTGACCTTGAGCACCTCGAAGAACAGGTGGAGGTCGGCTTTGGTGATGGGGGCCTGACCGCGCTCGATCTTGGAGAGCTTAGCGGCTCCAAAACCCATCTCCTTGGCGACCTCGGCCCCACTCATGCCGACTTCGTTTCGCAGTTGCTGTAGGGCCTTGCCGAGGAGAAGGCGGCTGGCGATCGGGCCGTGCTGCTCCTGCGGCATGGGGTGGATCCTCCCTCAGCGGTGTGCGTGTTCAACCAGTATCCCGCCCGTGGGTATCCACGAGCCCCATTCAAAGATATTTCCTGGAAACAGTTGCCAGGAAATTTCCTTTAGAGCATCATCGAGGGAGTGCACGGTGTACCCGGGTCATCACTTTCGGTGCCGTGGTCTTCGTGCGGGTGGTCACGGGCGCTGGAGCGGGGACGACCCCGCTCTGGACTTCGTCTCTGAGGAGGTACAGGTATGAGGAGTTCGAACGGCTCACCCCTGGGCTGGCCCTCGGCTGAGGGTCGTGGGTACAACATTCCGCGACCGAGGCGGTCGGTGGAGGCGATGAGAGGCGAGTTGCCACGTCGGTGTGGAACAGGAGCTGGGACCGGGGTGCGCACGGCGTTCTTCGGGTCCGAGGTGACCCAGGCGGCGCAGATCCGCAGCTGGTGCCAGCGAGGTGCGCGAGTGCAGGCACACCTGGCCTTTCCCCTGGTGCTCGTGGTCAGTGAGCTGGTGACCAACGCCTGGCTGCACACCGCATCCGGGGCTCCCGGTGGCCGGGTGAAGATCCAGATGCGGCATCTTCCCGCCCGTCTCATCCACCTGGCGGTCACCGACGACGGCCCGCGACCGGAACGGCCCGCATGCCTGCCCCGCCTGTCACCGCACAGCGACGACTTTCGCGTCGGTGGACGAGGTCTGCGCCTGGTGGACCGCCTGTCCGTGCGGTGGGGCTGGACTGGCGAGCTCGGAACACCCCTGACGGTATGGGCACACATCGACCCCTACGCGCCCGTCTCTGACCACGACGGCACCGTCGCGGTCTGAGAAAACACCGCCACCGGAGCGGGAGACACCGCCTCGCCGGAGCCCAGGACACCCGTCCCAAAGCAACAGGAAGCAAAGTGCCCCGACCGGTGCGCCAACACCGGGCCGGGGCTCGATCAACCACCTGAACCAACCAGGAGGAAGACCGTGGAAAACCCTACCGGCCGACACCGCAGGCCCCGCCAGAGCCTGGCCGGACGCGTGTGGGCGCTGACCGCCGCCGTGCTGGCCGTAGCCCTGGCCTACGTGTTCGTCCCCCAGCGCCCCCGCCGCGAGAGGGTCGCGCTCACGCCGCCGCCCCGGCGCCGGGAGCTACCGCCCACGCCCCTGACCAGCGAGCGACGTGCCCACGCGCAGCGCGGCTCCCAGCTCACACGAGCGCTCGCCCCTCACACCGATGGGATCCGCGTCCCCCTTCCCCGTCCCCGCGACGACGAGGACTCCGGCGCGCTGGTCCGCCCCTACATGCCCCCGCTTCCCAGCGTGCCGGGCGGCGACCTGCTGGCCGATCCCATCCAACCGGTCCAGCTCGCCCAGCCCGCCCATGAGCCGACCGACGACCTCGCGGACCTGGCCGCCGTCATACGCGTCTACCTCGACACGGTCGGCTGAGTCCCGCGGGAGCATGTCACGAGCGGCGTCCACCACGGGCACCGCCCGGTGCCGCGCGGCGGGCACGACCTGTGCCGCGCGGCGGACACGACCGGTTGCGGACAGCACGGATCCCACCGGGCGACTGTCCGCTTCTGACCAGGTGGTTCGTGTCAGCCGACGTTCGGCCCCCCCGTCACCTACCAGTTGGTAACAATTGGGTCCGTGCGGCACTCCGGCCCTGGAGACTGTGACCGCGGACACCCTAGGGTTCCGCTATGGGTGTAATGCGTAAGCGTGTCCTTGTTCGCGTACTTCTGGGCTTCCTCGCCGCGGTCGTGGTGCTGGCCCTGGTCGGCGCGCTCCTGGGGATATGGACCGTCCGGAGGTCGTTCCCGGAGACATCGGGAGAACTCCCGCTCCCGGGGCTGGAGTCCTCCGTCACCGTGCTGCGCGACGAGCACGGCGTCCCCCACGTCTACGCGGACAACACCCACGACCTGTTCATGGCGCAGGGCTTCACGCACGCCCAGGACCGCTTCTGGGAGATGGACTTCCGCCGCCACGTCACGGCCGGGCGCACCGCCGAACTGTTCGGCCCCGACCAGGTGGACACCGACGTCTACCTGCGCACCATGGGCTGGCGGCACGTGGCCGAGCAGGAGTACGAGCTGCTCGCCCCGGAGACGCAGGCCCACCTCGACTCCTACGCGGCCGGGGTCAACGCCTGGCTGGCCGAGAACGACGGCACCAAGGCCAGCCTGGAGTACGGGCTGCTCTCCGTGCTCAACGGCGGCCACGAGATCGAGGAGTGGACGCCGGTCGACAGCCTCGCCTGGCTCAAGGCCATGGCCTGGGACCTGGGCGGCAACATGACGGAGGAGACCGAGCGCGCCCAGCTGCTCGACGCCGGGATGACCCGCGAGCAGATCGAGGAGCTGTACCCGGCCTACCCCCACGAGGAGCACCTGCCCATCACCGACACCGACGAGCACGGTCAGGCCGGGGCCGACGGGGAGTCCGGGGGTTCCGAGGGCTCCGACGAGGCTGACCTGCGGGAGGCCGACGAACGGCGCGCCCCCGAGCTGCCGGAGGAGGCCGTCACCGCGCTGACCGGGGTGGCCGCCACCGCGGCGTCACTGCCCTCGATGCTCGGTCCCAGCACCAGCCCCGACCTTGGGTCCAACTCGTGGGTGGTCGGAGGCGAGCACACCGAGAGCGGGCTGCCCCTCCTCGCCAACGACCCCCACCTGGGCGCGTCGATGCCCTCCACCTGGTACCAGATCGGCCTGCACTGCACCGAGCTCACCGAGGCGTGCCCCTACGACGTCAGCGGCTTCAGCTTCTCCGGCCTGCCCGGCGTGATCATCGGGCAGAACGAGTCGATCGCCTGGGGGTTCACCAACCTCAACCCCGACGTCATGGACCTGTACGTGGAACGGATCGAGGGCGACGGCTACGTGGTCGACGGCCGGACCCGGCCGCTGGAGACCCGTGAGGAGACCGTCCGGGTCGCGGGCGGCGAGGACGTCGACATCGTCGTGCGCTCCACCCACCACGGGCCGCTGCTGTCCGACACCGCCGCGGGCGCGAACCTGGAGGCGCTGGCGGAGGAACCGGAGCTGGAGGGCGCGGAGGAGGGCGAGTACGCCGTCGCCCTGCGGTGGACCGCGCTCCAGCCGGGCAGGACCGCGGACTCGATCTTCGCGCTGAACCGGGCCCGGGACTGGGACGACTTCCGTGAGGCGGCCAGCCGGTTCGAGGCCCCCGCGCAGAACCTCGTCTACGCGGACGAGGAGGGGAACATCGGCTACCAGGCCCCCGGCCTGGTGCCGGTGCGCGGCGAGGGCGACGGCCGCTACCCGGCGCCCGGCTGGGACTCCGCCTACGACTGGGGGGAGTACCTCCCCTTCGAGGAGCTGCCGAGCGTGTACAACCCCGAGTCGGGCGTCATCGTCACCGCCAACCAGTCGGTCGTGGACGCCGACTACGAGCACATGCTCACCGGTGACTGGGACTACGGGTACCGGTCCCAGCGGATCAACGACCTGCTCACCGAGGCGATCGGCGAGGGGCCGGTGACCGGTGAGGACATGTCGCGCATCCACATGGACTCCTTCCACGGCGGCGCGGTCGGGGTCGTGCCGCACCTGTTGGAGGCGGACGTCGACGGGGTCACGGCCCGGGCCCAGGAACAGCTGCGGGAGTGGGACCTGTTCACCGGGACCGACTCCGCCGGGGCCGCGTTCTACCAGGCCACCTGGCGCCACCTGCTGCCGCTGCTGTTCGACGAACTGGAGCCGCTGACCATGAGCGGCAGCTCGCGCGGGATGTACGTGGTGGGTCGGCTGCTGGAGGACCCCGATTCGGACTGGTGGCGGGGCACCGAGGCCAGCGGGCGCGAGGAGGTGCTGGCCGCGGCGATGGACGCCGCCGCCCAGGAGCTGACCGAGCTGCTGGGAGGGGACCCCGCCGACTGGCGCTGGGGGGACCTGCACACCCTGACCGCGACCCACGAGTCGTTCGGAACGTCGGGCATCGGTCCGGTCGAGTGGCTGTTCAACCGGGGCCCGGTGGAGAGCTCGGGCGGGGCCAGCATCGTCAACGCCACGGGCTGGGACCCGACCGCGGGGTACGCGATCACGGCGGTGCCGTCGATGCGGATGGTGGTGGACCTGGCCGACCGCGACGCGTCGACCTGGGTCCACCTGACCGGCAACTCCGGACACGCCTTCCACCCCAACTACGACGACCAGCTGGAGCCGTGGAGCCGGGGTGAGACCCTGCCGTTCGCGGTCACCGAGGAGGCCGTGCGCGCGGCCGCCACGGACGAACTGGTCCTCAACCCGTAGAGGAAGTCGTCCGGAGTTGCCGGTCAGGTGGACCCAGGTCGA
>NZ_QPFC01000661.1:0-4437 GCF_003427465.1 Nocardiopsis sp. TNDT3
CCGGTGGGGGCGGTGTCCGTCAGTCACCGCCCCCGGGTGTGTCGGCTGACCGGGGGCCGGGGGGCGGCCCCGGTCGGCCGGGCCCTGGATCAACCAGCCTCGACGAAAGCCTCGCGGAGGTAGTCGTGCACGGCCCGCTCGGGGACCCGGTAGGAACGCCCCACGCGAATCGCGGGGAGAACTCCCGAGTGCACCATTCGGTAAACGGTCATCTTGGACACACGCATGATCGTGGCTACCTCCGCCACGGTCAGGAACCTGACCTCTTCGAGAGGCGGCTTGCTCCCGTTCATCTTTCGACGCCCTCATTCCCGGACGTGAGCATTGTCTACCCTTGGGACCGGCGTGGTGTGCGGCGGCGACCCCGGTGTACCCGCCCCAAACCATGCCAGCGTGTCACGCTGTCACTACTGACACGTCCGTTTTCAGAGTAGAGCCGAGTTCGCCTCAGCGAAAGGCCGTTGGGCCTGTCTTCGGCGCTATGTGTTGATGGCGGGTCGGATGAGGTTTAACGGTGGGTATAAATGGTCTCCCCCTGCTCACAGGAGACCGGCCCGGGCGAGAACGTATTCGCGCAGAGGGGCGTAGTCCTCGGTCAGGTAACCGTCGTCCAAAGGCACCGTGACCAGTAGTTTCCCTTCGGCCTCGGCGAGGAAGAGGGCGGGGTCGTTGCAGTCGGCGAAGCCCATCGCGGGCACTCCCGCCTCACCCGCCGCACCCGCGAACCCGTGGTCGGCGATGACCAACTGCGGCCATGCCTCACCGCGGTCCGCGAGGTCCGCGAGGATGGCACGCATGGCGAAGGGGTGGTGGCTGTGGCGGGCGAGGCGACCGTCCGTGACGATGGCGATGTCGTCCTCCCACACCACGATCCGCCGGTTCGGGGGACGCTCCGTGGTCACTTCGTAGGAATAGCCGCCACCAGCGGTGAGAACCTGGCACCCGCGCTCGGCGAGGGCGTCCTTCCAGGCGCGGTAGGTCTCGCGGAGGTTGCGCGGGTGGCCGGTGGCGAACAGGACCCGTTCCCGGCGCTCGGCGGCCAGGGCCAGCCGGTCGGCGAAGGCCTCCAGGGCGTCGATGGTCAGGTCGGGGTCGATGGTGTCGATCCCCCACACGTACTCCTCGTCGGCCACCACGCCGCAGCGCTTGCTCATCAGCGCCAGGACCTCGGAGTAGGTCCAGTCATGGGAGAAGGTGAGACCGAACTGGTGGTAGGGGTCCTTCTGGACGAGCCGCCGGTAGTGCCGCAGGTTGTTCTGGCGCGGGGTGTCGACGTGCCCGGCGATTCCCGTGCGCACCAGATAGGTGATCAGTTCAGCGCGTGTCGGCGGCGTCACCTGGCGCTCCCCTTCCTCGTCTGCGCAGCGAGCGTGCGCCACGCTGGGCGGCCACCACGGCGCCTGCTCCTGTTCGCCCGGTATTCAACCTCTGTCCTACCCGCTTCGGACGCGACACGCGCGGCTCCTCCGGAATTCACGCCGGTCGACACCGGGGTGTTATGGGAGCCGTTCCGTGAGCCGCCCGGCGCCCCGTGAATCCCTGCCGGCACCGGACCGGCGGCCCGGACCGCGACGACGCGGAAGGGCCGCCCCCTACAGGCTCGGGTCGATCCCGTGGCTGGGGAAGACCGCGGTCCGGGTCGCGTGGATGGCCCGGTCCACCGGGTCGCCCGGGTCGTAGCCGTCCACGAAGTGGTCGAAGACGACCTCGCGCCCGTCGGTCATGTACAGCGGCGCCAGCTCCCCCGTGCGCTGGCGCACGAAGTCGCGCCAGCCCTGCGGGGTCTCGGTGTCGGGGTCGATGGGACGGCCCGCGGCCTCGCCCAGCAGGTGGGTCCAGGCGCGGGGGACGACGTGGACCAGCCCGTACCCGCCGCCGCCGAACAGCAGCCAGCGGCCGCCCGCCGTCTTGCGGGCCAGCTCGTGCAGCTCGGCGTAGGCCCGGCGCTGGCCGTCCACGCTCAGGGTGAGGTTGGCGAGCGGGTCCAGGGCGTGGGTGTCGCAGCCCTGCTGGGTCACCAGGATCTCGGGCTGGAACTCGTGCAGCAGCGGCGGCACGACGGCGTCGAAGGCGCGGTGCCAGCCGTTGTCGCCGGTGCCCGCGGGCAGGGCGACGTTGACCGCGTACCCCTCGGCGTCCGGGCCGCCGGTCTCGGAGGCCTGGCCGGTGCCGGGGAACAGGGTCGCCGGGGACTCGTGGAGGCTGATGGTGAGCACGCGCGGGTCGTTGTAGAAGGCGTTCTGGACGCCGTCGCCGTGGTGGACGTCCACGTCCACGTAGGCGACGCGCTTGGCCCCCTGCTCCAGCAGCCAGGCGATGGCCAGGGCGGGGTCGTTGTAGACGCAGAAGCCCCAGGCGTTGCCGCGCATGGCGTGGTGCAGGCCGCCCGCGATGTTGGCCGCGTGCGCGGTCTCCCCGCTCCAGACCGCCCGCGCGGCGGCCACGGACGCGCCGGAGATGAGCGCGGCGGCGTCGTGCATGTCCTTGAAGACGGGGTTGTCGGAGGTGCCCAGCATGTGGGCGTCGTCGGGCTCCAGCGTGCGGCCCGCGCGCTTGACCGCCTCGATGTAGGCGGGGTCGTGCACGAGGGACAGGAGTTCGTCCGAGGCGGGTTCGACGTCCAGGAGTCCGACCCCCGGCGCGTCCAGCACGCCGAGTTCGCGGCTGAGCGCCATGGTCAGCTCGACGCGTACCGGCGCCATCGGGTGCTGCGGACCGAAGTCGTAGGCCGTGAGTCCGTCGTCCCATGCCACCCGAAGCGAGCAGGACGTGCGCCCTCCCATGTGGTGACCCCCGTTTCAGGTGTGCGTGCTCCGAAGCACACAGTACGCACAACCGCACGCGTGGACGAACCCCGGGGTTGGCTGCCCGGTCCGGCACGGGGAGCGGCCCCCCTGCCGGACCGCGGCGTCCGGACCCCGGCTACTCGGTGACGAAGTAGCAGGACTCGTACAGGTCGCCGCCGGAGAGGTCGACGGTGCCGTGCAGGGGTGCCGCCCCGAAGAGCGAGTCCTTCGAGGTGAGCAGCACCCGGTACTCGCCCGGTTCGAGTTCGACGCGCATGACGTCGCCGTCGTCGAAGCAGGAGTTGCCCGAGGGCGGCGAGCTGTAGACCTCGCAGTCCTCGCACGCGGGGGTGATGATCTCCTCGTGGACGGCGTCCGGCCCGACGTAGAGGAACTGCATCTCGTACGGGGTGTTGTTGGTGATCTCCAGGACGCTCTTGTCACTGCCGGAGCTGCCGGTGGGGGCGGGCGCGAAGTCGACCTCGCCGAGCGAGGTCATGGCGTCCATCCTCTCCTCGATGCGCCCGGCGCCGATGTGGGTGACCATCCGCTCGACCTCGTCGGTCTCGTGGTCGGGGTACTCCGCCTCCAGGAGGGCGACCATCTCGTCGGCGGTGTCGAGCGATCCGCCGTCCACGCTGTCCCAGCCGCAGTTGAAGGCGGCGTCGGGGCGCTCGGTGGTGATGCGCTCGGCGACCTCGGGGACGGTGTCCCAGGCCAGGTCGGAGAACATGTCGATCTGGTCGAAGCCCGCGCACCAGTTCTCGGCGGCGTACTCGGCGGTGCCGGTGTCGTAGAGCTCGGTGAGGGCGGTGGGGACCTGGCCCGCGGCCTCGGTGCCCTCGTAGTCCGCCGGGATCACGGTGTAGATCTCGTGCGCCCGCCGCATGCTCTCGCGGTACCCGTCGGTGACCTCGCCGTCGAAGTCCTCCTCGGCCGAGGCCACCAGGTCGGCGGCGTAGGAGAGGTGGATGTCGGCGACCTCGCCGTCGGTGTCCTCCCAGCGGGCGGCGGGGTGCTCGAAGTAGGCGGCGTAGGAGTCCAGGGCCTGCGCGTACGCCTCTTCGGCCACGTCGGACTGGGCCAGGTCCAGGAGTGCGCAGGCCTCGGCGCCAGCGCGGGCGCGCGACATGAGCGACGGGGAGAAGGAGAGCTGGAAGAGGTCCTCCACGCTCCCGTAGGCGGCGACCGCCTCGGAGGTCGCGCACTCGCCGCGGGCGTGGGCCGCGTCGGCGACGCGCAGCCGCCACTCCCCCGCCTGCCACACGCCGGTGAGGGTCGCCATCAGGGCGAGCGCCAGTCCGGCGGCGGTGAGGAGGGGCAGCGCCCGCTTGGAGGGCTGTTCCCCCCCGCCGAGCAGGCGCTCGTCGCGGGCGCGCCCCGCGAACAGGCCGTGCACGGCCGCGGCGGCGAACCAGGCCACGAGGATCGACGCCCACAGGAGGAGGTTGTCGGCTGCGCCGAGGACGGCGGCGGTGACCAGCAGGCCGAGGGTGATGATGAGCGCGGCGGCGAAGAACGGCCACTGGCGCAGGTAGACGTACCCGGCTCCCATGCCCGAGGCGTTGAGCAGCGAGGTGCGCAGCGCGGACGGGGAGGAGAACAGGCCGAGCCTGGGCGGCCTCGGGGGCGGCGGCGGGCCGAACTGACC
>NZ_QPFC01000662.1:0-1430 GCF_003427465.1 Nocardiopsis sp. TNDT3
CTCGCCACCCTTGGGTGGCGAGCGGAGCCTGCGTGCGCGAGGGCCCCTCGCGCGCATGAACGCATGAAACGGACGGTGCCCGTGATCCGAGCACCGTCCGTCAAGCTCTACCAGTGTCCGCGTCGCGGCAACCGGCCCTACCCCACCACAGGCTGGACCTTCACTGGTCGTAATCACACTGTCCGCCCAGCCATAGGAGAACAGTCAGAAGCCCTCCACTCCGGCAATCATCCGGTGTGCAGGAACAAGTTAGATGCTAGGTGAAGTCACCCTAAATTAGGGGGCTGGAATCAATTGCCAACGATCAGAAACGCCGATCAACGATAAGAAACGATGGGAAACACCTGTCAACGCCTGGCAACTCGTCTTCCCTGAAGCCCCTGGGTGGGACGAAGGGCTCCGCAGGGCAGGCCCTCCGGGTTCAGTGTTCGTCCTGGTGTAGCGCCCGGAGTACTGACGCCAGACATCCCATCATTGGTCGACTATTCACGAACATGAGAACCTTTCGTGTGCCTTTCTCGCGTTCACCTGCATGCTTGACGAATTGTCGAAACCACCCCTAAGCTATTCCCACACGCAAGCCCGAGAGGTCGGCACCACCACTCGCCGCCCTCGGGCTTGAACTGTCCGCCCAGCCAAGGCACTTTCGCCTGCCAAATTTCAGGAGAACCGTTTGAAGATTCACATCTCGGCCGAGAAGTGGGCCGTCCCCCTCATCGCGCTCGCCCTTTTGGGGGCCTTCGTCTGCGTCCTGCTGCTCAAGGACGTCGACCCCATGCTCGTGAGCATCCTGGCCACGCCGTTGGCCGTCATCGCCGGTGGTATCGCCGCCTCCAACGGGCGCACCGGCGACACCCCGGCCGGACAGGAGCAGCTGTGAACCGCGTCGTGACCGTGGACGAGGCGAACGCGAGGAATACCCACGTCCACCAGGTCAAGCACTACCGCTCACCCGACGCCGTTTACCGGCGCAATCTGAAGTACGCGGGCGAGGCCTCTATCTCGCCCGCACTCACGGGGGAGATCAGGGGAGACATCAGCGGCGGTGTCCACTACTACCCCGCACCCGTGCCGACCCCGGAACCGGAGCCGTTCGTCATCGAGGCGGACCTGGAGGGCTACGACCTCTGCCCGGACCCCCTCAAGGCCCAGGACGTGGAGGAGTTCGTCAGTCTCCTGGCCCAGTACCGCCTCTGGGCCGGGTCGCCGAGCTTCCGGGAGATGGAGCGCCGCTGCCACCGGAAGGCCGCGGCCTCGACCTTCTGCAAGATGCTCAAGAAGACCGCAGAGCTGCCTTCCCAGCACCTGATCCGAGCCTTCATCCGTGGTTGCGGGGGTGATGACCAGGCGGTCCAGACGTGGATCACCGCCTGGCGCCTCCAGGCGGGACCGGTCCTGAGCCAGCCGGTCGGAGCTTAGAAGCATCGGCC
>NZ_QPFC01000663.1:0-10662 GCF_003427465.1 Nocardiopsis sp. TNDT3
GCCGGGGCGGGAGGCGACGGCCCCACGCCCCGGCGGCACGGCCGGTCACAGGTGCGCGCACTGCCCGGCGGTCGAGCCCGTGACGTCGTTGGCGGCGCCGAAGTCGGCGATCGCCGGGCTGTTGCCGGTGCAGGACAGAGAGCCCCGGACGCTGTTGCCCGCCAGGACCGGGCCGTAGCCCCCGGGGTCCCCGGTCCAGGTCGGGGACGGGACCTGGGTGTTGCCGTGCAGGGCCAGCGAACCCGTCAGCTCCGAGCCCAGGACCATCACCTCCGAGGTGGTCCCGCTGACGCGCACCGCGCCGCGGACCTCGGTGTCGGTGAGCCGGACGGTGTGGGCGCCGTCGGCGTTCAGCCCGCCCCGCAGCGACCCGCCGTCCACGACGAGCGAGGCGCCCGCGGCCACGTCCACGCCGCCGCTCACCACGGCCCCGTCGAGGCAGACCACGCCCGAGTCCACGTCCAGGCCGCCCCGGACCGTTCCGGTGACGGTCTCGGTGCACTCGGGGTCGGCCGCGGGGACGACGGTCGCGCGGAAGGAGTCGGGGGAGCCGGTGTTGCCCGCCGCGTCGACGGCGCGGTGCTCCACCGTGTGCGTCCCCCAGCCCGGTTCGTGTCCGTCGACCTCGAACACCGCCGTGGACAGCCCGCCGCTGCCCAGGCTTCCGTAGACGAGGTCGTCGACGTTCGTGCCGTCCGGGGTGAACCTGAACGGCGCCCCGGGGTCGTCGGGCCAGCCGTAGTAGTGGTGCCAGCCGTCGCCGTCGACGCGGAACTCCCCGACGACGTGGCCCTCGCCGTCGTCGCGCGGCGAGAGCCGCATGGAGAACGCGTTGAGGTGGATGTGGTGGTCCTCCCCGGCGGTGGCGGCGGGTTCGGACAGCTCGCGCGGCGCGGTGGGAGCGGTGTTGTCCACCGTCCAGACCAGGGTCTGGGAGTCCCCGCCCGGGGCGGCCGGGTCGGTGACCGCGGCGGTCAGCGTGTGCGTGCCCGCGCCGGGGGCGACCTCGCCCAGGTCCAGGGTGCGCCCGTCGGCGGAGGTGGACACCTCACGCCCGTCCAGGGTCCAGGCCACGTCCAGCACCCGGTCGGTGGGGCGTGAGGTCTCGGCGTAGACCACCTCGTCGCCGCCGACGGCGCGCGCGGTGTCGCGGAAGCGGGTGAACTCCACGGTCCCCGCGTCCGCGGGCAGCGGTTCCCCGACGGTCCAGGAGCGCGTCTGCGTCAGGGCGGCGGACTCGCGGATGAGCGGATCGCGGACGAAACCGGTGGGGTCCTGCACCCGGACGCTCACCTTCGCCCCCTCGTCGAGGCCGAGCCCGGACAGGTCCAGGGCGCGCGAGCCAGCCGCCTCGGGCAGTTCCTCGCCGTCGACCGACCAGGTGTACTCCAGCTCGTGGAAGACGGGGTGGGGGCCCTCCACCCACACGGCGTCCTCGGGCCCCACCTCGCCCTCGGGGGTGGAGGACACCGGCATCTCGCCCCGGTCGCGCAGGCCGGAGATCCGCTGGACCATCACCTCCCGGGCGACCTGGTCGAAGTAGTAGCCCAGCGACTTGAGCATGGAGTGCTCGCTGGGGCGCCACACGCCCTCGGAGTGGTACAACCCGCCCTCGTGGCCGTCGGGGTCGGCGGCGCCGATGGTCCCGCCCGCCTCGCTCTCCTCACCGAGCCAGCGCCACCACTTCTCCCGCCGGTCGAGCATCTCCCGCGACGACATCAGGGTGTGGTGGGCCGAGTCGGGTTCCCCTCCGGTGTAGCGGCCCAGACTCGTGTCGCGGAAGTAGTACGGGTACTCGTCCTGGAGCTCTCCCAGGGAGTGCCCGAGCTCGTGCGGGCTGATCAGCGCGGACAGGGCGTTGCCCGAGGATGCGGTGGCGGTGGCGCCGCCGCGTCCCCCGTAGGTGCCGCTGTTGGCCAGGGCCAGGATCTGCCGGTTGTCCGCGCTCACGCCGGGCACCAGGTCGGCCGCGGCCTCGGCGGCCTCCTCGTCCACGGTCAGCAGCCGTTCCAGGGCTTCGGGGTCGCAGCCGTTGAAGAAGCCCATGCCCAGGGCGGTGTCGCGCTCCTGGTCCTCACGGGCCGGGTCGCAGTCCACGCCCGACTCGGCCGAGGGCGTCTGCACCGCGTACACGTTGAGGTAGTTGCGGTAGGTGCGGAAGGGCTCGATGCTCCACTGCACGTTGAGGTGCTGGTCGAGCTGCTCGCGGAAGAGCGGCATCTCCTCCTCGGTGTAGCCGTCGCCGAGGATGACCAGGTTGAAGCGTTCGGAGGGGGCGCCGGTGACCTGGATCGGCACCACCCGCGCCTCGGAGGGGGAGGTCTCGGCCGCCACGGGTGCGGCGGGGGTCAGGACCGCGGTCAGGAGGGGGAGGGCGGCGAGTGCCGCCGTGGTTCTGCGCACGGGGAGTGGCCTCGTTTCTGGTGCGACGTGCCCGGAAGCCTAGGGAGGCGGGCGGGGCCGATCCAGAGCGCGGGGCATAGGTGATTCGATAACCCGGCCGCGGTTCAGCCGCACACGGGCCGGACGTACCGCCCCGGGTCCTCCTCGTGGGTGTGGTACTGGTGCTGGGGGTAGAGCCGCTGCCAGTCCCCGGGCCCGGCGGGTTCGGTGGAGGACTCCCGCAGCGGCGTGTCCAGCAGCCGCGCCAGCTCGAGGCTGGTCGTGCGCGGGTCGGTCAGCTCCTCCCAGTTCCGCTCCAGGACCCGGCTCACCCGCTCCTCGGGCAGGTCGGCCATGGCCAGGGAGAGCTCCAGGTCCACCGGGGAGGGCTGGTAGGCGTGCAGGTTCGCGGCCAGCGTGTCCAGGGTGTCGTAGCGGGACAGGCCCTCCACGCCGGCGGCCAGCCACGCCGCCAGCAGCACGCGCGCCTGCCCGGTGCCCAGGCACCCGGTCTCGTAGGGGTCGGACAGGCCCAGGACCACCCGGGCCGCCTCGCCCACCATCGCGGTCTGCCAGTAGTGGTCCCAGTCGCCCGTGTACGCGTGGACCACCACGTCCCGGTCCCGGGGCACGTCCAGCTCCCGGTGGTAGGAGAAGCTCTCCTGCCACACCACGGGCATGCGCTCGCGCGGGACCTCGGGCAGCAGGTCCATGGCCGGGCCCAGGGCGCCGTGCCAGCGCTCCACCCATGGTTCGAAGCCGGGCAGGGGGCAGTAGGTGACGCCCTCCCTGGTCTGACAGGGCGGCCCCTGCGCGCCGTACACCCGGCTGTCGGGGATGGGGGCGTACAGCGGCTGGATCTGGCGGCCGTGGACGACGGTGCCGACGGCGGCGGCCAGCAGCACGGCGGCCGCGCCCAGGCAGGCCGCCCGGTGGGCACGGCGGCCCCGCGCGGCCATGGCCAGGACGGCCAGGAGGGCCACGACCAGCACCGAGTAGACCAGATAGGCGGTGGCCACGTCCGTGACGGAGGGGGCGCTCACGTTGAAGGGGTCGAGGGCGACGCGGGCCGCCCACTCCACCCGGAGCACGGCGCTCGACAGGTTGGCGTCCACCGCCGAGACGCCGTACAGCCAGTAGGCGGGCAGGGCCAGCAGGGTCACGACCAGCGGCAGGTAGGAGCGGGTCCACGCCACCAGGGCGATGGACAGCAGCGGGCCCGCGGCCGCCAACAGGAGGGGCGCCGGGTAGGCGGACGGGCTCAGCGTGCCCAGCAGGGGAGGGGACAGCCAGCGGTCCACCCCGGCCCACAGCACGACCAGCACCGTGCCGACCAGTGAGGACGCCGCCATCAGGGACAGCAGCCGTCCCGTTCGGCCCAGCGGGGAGACCAGGCGCGGACAGTAGCGGGCCTCGCGCATGGCGGGGAAGGCGACCGCGGCGAAGAGCACCGCGCCCACGGCCGTCGCGGCGGCGTTGGCGTTGGCGTACCAGTGCTCCAGGGTGGCCGTCGCGCTCGCCCAGTCCGGGGACACGAGCAGGTACATGCCCGCCAGGGAGCCCGGGAGCACGAACGGGTTGCGGACCAGGCGGAGTGCGTTGAACCAGGTCAGGCGGGCGAACGTGGCCGTGCTCCGGGCGGCGTGCCTTCGTGCGGAGCGTGTCCGGGAGGGGCTGGAGTCCGGGGTCGCGGCCTCCTGACCGGTGGGCGCCCCCCGCGCGGGTCCGGCGCCGACCGCGTGCCGGGCGGGGTTCACCGGTCGTCCTGTTCCACGCCGGTGAGCAGCAGGTAGGCGTCCTCCAGACTGGGTTCGACCGGCTCCAGACCCTCGGAGGGGCCGGGCGCGGCGCCGCCCGCGGGGGTGAGTACCCGGTAGCGCCCGTCGGCCAGGCGCCAGGAGGTGTACTCCCGGCCGGGGCGGCCGTCGCGCTCCCACACGTGCCCGCGCGCCCCGTCCACCAGCGCGCGGGGGGTCCCGTCGAAGATCACCCGGCCCGCGTCCAGGCACACCACGCGCTGGCACAGGGCGGCCACGTCCTCGATCTGGTGGGTGGAGAGCACCACGGTGCTGCGCACGGCCAGCTCCGAGACCAGGCCGCGGAACCGGATGCGCTGTTCGGGGTCCAGGCCGATGGTCGGCTCGTCCAGCAGCAGCACCCGGGGGTCGCCGAGCAGGGCCGAGGCCAGGCCCAGCCGCTGGCGCATACCGCCGGACAGGCGCCGGACCCGGCTGTGGCGGCGGTCGTGGAGACCGACCCGCTCCAGGACCCGGCGCACCTCGTCGTGGCGGGCGCGGCGCCCGCCCAGCTCCTTGAGCACCGCCATGTAGTCCAGCAGGCCGAACGCGGTGAAGTACGGGTAGAACTCGGGGTTCTGCGGCAGGTAGCCCAGGTGGCGGCGGATCTCGGTGCGCTCGGCGGCCCGCGCGGGGTCGTGTCCGAGTACGCGCAGTTCTCCGTCGTCGGCCTCCAGGTCGGTGGCCAGGCAGCGCAGCAGGGTCGTCTTGCCCGCGCCGTTGCGCCCCAGCAGCCCGGTCACGCCGGGACCCAGGTCCAGGTCGATCCCGGCCAGGGCGGTGCGGGTGCCGTAGCGGTGCCCCAGCCCCCGGACGCTCACGGCGGCCCGTGCGGTCGTCGTGCTCACGCCGTCCTCACCCGCAGTAGGAGCGCGCCGAGCAGGGCGGTGAGCGCGCCCGCCCACCACACCTGGGCCTGGGGCGCGAGCAGGTGCAGGGGCGTGGCGTCCTCGGAGGCGGTCAGGACGCCCAGGGCGACCAGCCACAGCAGCCCCACCGCGGCGCTGGCCGCGCCCAGGTGCATCCAGCGGCTGAGCACGAGGGACCCGGCGACCAGGGTGAGGGCGGGCAGCAGCCAGAACACCGCCTTCCACGGGGTGTGCGCGTGGGGCAGCAGCAGCGCCGCCGACATGCACAGGGTCAGCGCGGGCACCAGCACCGCGCAGGTGCGCAGGAACAGCAGCCGCTGGCCCGCCAGCGGCGTGACCGAGGTCAGCGAGTGGGCCGGGTCCACCCCGCGCCCGTAGGCCAGGGCCACCCCGGCCAGGGGCACCACCGGGGCGGTGAAGGTGAACATCAGCGAGCCGTGCGGCAGGTGGTGGGCGGCCAGCAGGGCGGCCGTCAGCACCACGACCGTGGCCAGCAGCCAGGCCCGGTACAGGGAGGGGGTGGCGGCCAGCAGCTTGGCGGTGCCCTCGCCCAGCCCCAGCGAGGACAGCAGGGACTCGACTGGCCCGCGCCGGGGGCGGTCCACGACGTCGCGCAGGTCCTCCCAGCTCCGGGCCAGCCAGGGCTCGTCGGCGGGCAGCAGGTCGCGGCAGGGCGCGCAGTGGGTGATGTGTGCCTCCACGGACATGGCGGTGACGTCGTCGGAACGGTGGTGGGCGTACTCGTGTGCCTGGGCAGGGGTCAGGTGCCAGCTCATGTCAGTGCCTCCCGTAGCCGCGCCTTGGCGCGCATGACCCGTGTCTTGACGGTTCCCTCGGGGACCTGGAGGATCTGCGCGGCCTCCCGGACGGTGAGCCCGTCCAGCACGGTGGCCTGGATGGCCGAGCGCAGTTCCGGGGAGAGGGAGTGCAGGGCGGCGCCCAACGGGCCGTGCTCGATGTTGAGCAGCACGGTGTCCTCGGCGGAGGCGTCGCCGATGGTCTCGTAGGGTTCGCTGTCGCTGTCGGCGATCCAGCGGTTGGCGCGTTTGCGCAGCTGGGAGATGAGCTGGCGGATCGCGATGGTCCACAGCCAGGCTCCGGCGTCGGTGTCGCCGGGGCGGGGGGTGAAGGAACCCGCGTTCCTCCACACGGCCAGGAAGGTCTCCTGGAGGGCGGCGTCGAGCTGGTCGGGGTCGGAGCACCGGTAGCGCAGCCTGGCCCGCAGCCAGGTGGCGTGCCTGCGGTGCAGGAACTCCAGCGCGCGGGTCTCGCCCGCGGCGACGGCGGCCAGCAGCACCGGGTCGGTGCTGTCCGGGTCGTAGGAGGGCGCGCGGCGGCGCGCGCGGCGGAGCAGCTTCACAGGAGGGACTATCGCGGAAGGCGGGCGCTTCGGTTCGGCGGACGGGCGGGGCGCGGACGCGCCTTTTCCACGGTAACCGCGCGGCGGTTCCGGTCTGGTCCGCGGCGTGGGAGAAAATGGGGCTTATGCGTCTGAGGATCTTCCTTGAGCCCCAACAGGGGGCCACCTATGAGGACCAGCTCACCGTCGCCAGGGCCGTCGAGGACCTGGGCTTCGACGCTCTGTTCAGGTCCGACCACTATCTGCACATGGGGGATCACGTCAGCGGCCTCCCCGGGCCCACCGACGCCTGGATCACTCTCGCCGGGCTCGCCCGGGACACCTCCCGCATCCGCCTGGGCACGCTGATGACCGCGGCGACCTTCCGTCACCCCGCGCCCCTGGCGATCTCCGTCGCCCAGGTCGACCGCATGAGCGACGGCCGGGTGGAGTTCGGCTTCGGTTCGGGCTGGTTCGAGGAGGAGCACGCGGTCTACGGGATCCCCTTCCCCGCCACCGCCCGTGAGCGCTTCGACCGCTACGAGGAGCAGCTGGACATCATCACCGGCCTGTGGTCGACCCCGGTGGGGGAGACCTTCCGCTACGAGGGCAAGCACTACCGCCTGGCCGAGGGGCCCGCGCTGCCCAAGCCGCAGCAGGGTCCGCGTCCGCCGGTGCTGATCGGCGGCACCGGCCCCAAGCGCACGCCGCGCCTGGCCGCCAAGTACGCCGACGAGTACAACGTGCCCTTCAACTCGATCGAGGACACCTCGGCCGCCTTCGAGCGGACCCGGGCCGCGGTGCGGGCCTCGGGGCGCAGCGCGCCGATGGTCTACTCCGCCGCGCAGGTGCTCTGCGCGGGCAGGGACGAGGCCGAGGTGGCCCGGCGGGCCGAGCGGATCGGCCGCGAGGTCCCCGAGCTGCGGGAGAACGGCCTGGCGGGCACCCCAAACGAGCTGGTGGACAAGATCGGCCGCTTCGCCGAGGCGGGCGCCGAGCGCATGTACCTCCAGATGCTGGACATGTCCGACCTGGACCACCTGGAGCTGGTGGCCTCGCAGGTCGCGCCGCAGCTGGACTGATCCGGAGCCCCAAAGGGGTGGAGGTTCAGCCGGGGGCGGTCGCACACCGTCGGCGGCCGCCCGATAACTTGATATCGAGATACAAGTTAGATACCTTGACATCAAGATAACAGCGGGGTTCCCCTCGGCCCGCTCCCGGTTCGGGTGTGTGAAGTT
Organism: Nocardiopsis sp. TNDT3; assembly: GCF_003427465.1. NCBI lineage: Bacteria > Bacillati > Actinomycetota > Actinomycetes > Streptosporangiales > Nocardiopsidaceae > Nocardiopsis > Nocardiopsis sp. TNDT3. The sequence continues at coordinate 7,625 of NZ_QPFC01000663.1, forward strand.
GACCGCTTGAGCGCACCCGGTCCGGACAACGTGGGCGCCCGCTACCAGTGGGCCGCCCGGCCGGTGGCGAGTGGTGTCGCCGCAGGCCACGGCGGGCCTGACGGAGGCCGGGAGGCAGGCGGAGGTCAACCCCCGCGGCCCTTCGCCCCCGGCAACCGGTCAGGGCGGCCTCAACAGGTCCCGCGTCCGCCCCATGGGGGAGGATGCTGGGAACGTAAGTGGCGAGATCAGGAGGCAGACACCGTGTCCGCGAACAGCTTCGGCGCCCGTGACACGTTGCGCGTTGGCGACGAGTCGTACGAGATCTTCCGTCTGGAGACCGTGGAGGGCTCCAGTCGGCTTCCCTACAGCCTGAAGGTGCTGCTGGAGAACCTTCTGCGCACCGAGGACGGTGCGAACGTCACCGCCGACCACATCCGGGCCCTGGGCGGCTGGGACCCCAAGGCCCAGCCCAACCAGGAGATCCAGTTCACCCCCGCGCGGGTGATCATGCAGGACTTCACCGGCGTCCCCTGCGTCGTCGACCTCGCCACCATGCGCGAGGCCGTGCGCGACATGGGCGGCGACCCGGACAAGATCAACCCGCTCGCCCCCGCCGAGCTGGTGATCGACCACTCCGTCGTCGTCGACCTCTTCGGCCGCCCCGACGCCTTCGAGCGCAACGTCGAGATCGAGTACGAGCGCAACTACGAGCGCTACAAGTTCCTGCGCTGGGGCCAGACCGCCTTCGACGAGTTCAAGGTCGTCCCGCCCGGCACCGGCATCGTGCACCAGGCCAACATCGAGCACCTGGCGCGCGTCACCATGAGCCGGGGCGGCCAGGCCTACCCCGACACCTGCGTCGGCACCGACTCGCACACCACCATGCAGAACGGCCTGGGCATCCTGGGCTGGGGCGTGGGCGGCATCGAGGCCGAGGCCGCCATGCTCGGCCAGCCGATCTCCATGCTCATCCCGCGCGTGGTCGGCTTCAAGCTGACCGGTGAGCTCCAGCCCGGCACCACCGCCACCGACCTGGTGCTCACCATCACCGAGATGCTGCGTCAGCACGGCGTGGTCGGCAAGTTCGTCGAGTTCTACGGCGAGGGCGTGGCCTCCGTGCCGCTGGCCAACCGCGCCACCATCGGCAACATGAGCCCGGAGTTCGGCTCCACCGCCGCGATCTTCCCGATCGACGACGAGACGATCCGGTACATGAAGCTGACCGGCCGCTCCGAGCAGCAGGTGGCCCTGACCGAGGCCTACGCCAAGGCCAACGGCTTCTGGCACGACCCGGCCAACGAGCCCGAGTTCTCCGAGTACCTGGAGCTCGACCTGGCCGAGGTGGTCCCCTCCATCGCCGGCCCCAAGCGCCCGCAGGACCGCATCGCGCTGTCGGAGGCCAAGAGCACCTGGCGCCACGACGTGCGCAACTACGTCGAGGACAGCACCGACGAGGCGGGCGAGGAGTCCTTCCCGGCCTCGGACGCCCCGTCCCAGACCGCCAACGGCGCCCGTCCGCACAAGGCCGTCAAGGTCACCATGGCCGACGGCACCGAGACCGAGATCGACCACGGCGCCGTGGTGATCGCCGCGATCACCTCCTGCACCAACACCTCCAACCCCTCGGTCATGCTGGGCGCCGCCCTGCTGGCCAAGAAGGCGGTGGAGAAGGGCCTGACCCGCAAGCCGTGGGTCAAGACCTCCATGGCCCCGGGCTCCAAGGTCGTCACCGACTACTACGAGCGCTCCGGCCTGACCCCGTACCTGGACAAGCTGGGCTTCAACCTGGTCGGCTACGGCTGCACCACCTGCATCGGCAACTCCGGCCCGCTGCCGGAGGAGATCTCCCAGGCCGTCCAGGACAACGACCTGGCCGTCACCGCGGTCCTGTCCGGCAACCGCAACTTCGAGGGCCGGATCAACCCGGACGTGAAGATGAACTACCTGGCCTCGCCGCCGCTGGTGGTCGCCTACGCGCTGGCCGGGTCGCTGGACGTGGACATCACCACGGAGCCGCTGGGCATCGACAAGGACGGCGAGCCCGTCTTCCTGGCCGACATCTGGCCCAGCGCCGAGGAGATCCAGCAGGTCATGGACTCCGCGATCGCCTCGGACATGTACGAGTCCGCGTACTCGGACGTGTTCGCCGGCGACGAGCGCTGGCGCTCGCTGCCCACCCCGACGGGCAACACCTTCGAGTGGGAGGGCGAGTCGACCTACGTCCGCAAGCCCCCCTACTTCGAGGGCATGGAGACCACCCCGGCCCCGGTCACCGACATCACCGGCGCCCGGGTGCTGGCCAAGCTGGGCGACTCGGTCACCACCGACCACATCTCCCCGGCCGGCGCCATCAAGCCGGGCACCCCCGCGGCCGAGTACCTCAAGGCCAACGGCGTGGAGCGCCGCGACTTCAACTCCTACGGTTCGCGCCGCGGCAACCACGAGGTGATGATCCGGGGCACGTTCGCCAACATCCGCCTGCGCAACCAGATCGCGCCGGGCACCGAGGGCGGCTACACCCGCGACTTCACCCAGCCCGAGGGCCCGGTGTCGTTCATCTACGACGCCGCGCGCAACTACGCCGAGCAGGGTACGCCGCTGGTCGTCCTGGGCGGCAAGGAGTACGGTTCCGGCTCCTCGCGCGACTGGGCGGCTAAGGGCACCAGCCTGCTGGGCGTGCGCGCGGTCATCACCGAGTCCTACGAGCGCATCCACCGCTCGAACCTGATCGGGATGGGCGTCCTGCCCCTCCAGTTCCCCGAGGGCCAGTCCGCCGACTCCCTCGGTCTGACCGGCGAGGAGACCTTCTCCATCACCGGCGTGACCGAGCTGAACGAGGGCACCACCCCGGCCACGGTGAAGGTCAGCACCGACACCGGCGTGGAGTTCGACGCCGTGGTGCGCATCGACACCCCCGGTGAGGCCGACTACTACCGCAACGGCGGCATCCTGCAGTACGTGCTGCGCCAGCTGATCGCCAAGTAGGCGGGTCCGCGCGCGGGCGGACCCGTGCGCGGACGCCCCACGCGGCTTCGCGGGGCCGCCACCGTCCGAGC
>NZ_QPFC01000664.1:0-4607 GCF_003427465.1 Nocardiopsis sp. TNDT3
GCCGCCGAGCAGGATGGTCCCGAACACCGACAGGTCGGTCCCGGCGGCCAGCAGGCGCCGCAGCTGGGTGGGCACCAGGGACACGTGCGGTCGAGATCCGCGCGCGAGCCCGACCACCGTCCGCACCGAGAAGGCCGCGTGCTCGATCCGGCCGCCCGTGGCCAGGGCGCGCATGATCACCTGGATGCCGGAGATGTGCCCGGCGGGCAGCACGCACAGCCACGCGTCGCCGGGGGCGGCGCCGATCCGCGCCACCGAGGCCCGCGCGGAGGAGCGCAGCGCGGCGGCGGACAGCTCCACGCCCTTGGGCGCGCCGGTGGAGCCCGAGGTGGTGATGACCAGGGCGGTGTCCCCGCCCGCCGGGCGGGCGCCGTCCAGCGCGGCGACCCCGTCCGGGGTGCGCAGGGAGGCCGGGCGCATGGCGGCCAGGAGTTCGTCCACGCGCGCGTCGGGGGTCCCGTCGGGGATCGGCAGCAGGGCGGGGCCGTGCCCGTCCAGGGCCCGGGCCAACAGGTCGCCCAGGCGCTCCGGCGCCAGTCCGCGCACCGCCTGGAGGGGGCGCCCCTCCAGGTCACGGGGGTGCGTTCCGCCTGCCTCGACCTGTCTCTCGCGTGCCACGACGGCAAGGGTACGCCCGTGTCCGGAGCACCCGCCCCGGGGGTCGGATCCGGCGCCGGGCGGCGGACACGGGCGCAAGGAGCACCGCCCTGCCCGCGCGTCCCGCTCGCCTGGCACAATGCGTAGGGTTGTCGCGTGGACGTGGTGACACGTCCGCGCCGTCCACAGTGTCCCCGTTGAGGAGAAGCAGTAGCCGTGAGCAGCGTGATCGACTGGCAGCGGTCGGGCGAGTATTCCGACATCATCTACGAGACCGCGGAGGGCATCGCCAAGATCACGATCAACCGCCCCGAGCGCCACAACGCCTTCCGGCCCCAGACGCTGTTCGAGCTCCAGGACGCCTTCAACCTCGCCCGCGACGACTCCTCGGTCGGCGTGATCATCTTCACCGGCGCCGGCGACCAGGCGTTCTGCTCCGGCGGCGACCAGAAGATCCGCGGCGAGGACGGCTACATGGGCGACGACGCCGTGGCCCGCCAGGGCATCGGCCGCCTCAACGTGCTCGACCTCCAGGTGCAGATCCGCCGCCTGCCCAAGCCCGTCATCGCCATGGTCGCCGGCTGGTCCATCGGCGGCGGCAACGTGCTCCAGGTCTGCTGCGACCTGACCATCGCCGCGGACAACGCCAAGTTCGGCCAGACCGGCCCCAAGGTCGGCTCCTTCGACGGCGGCTACGGCTCCTGGCTGCTCGCCGAGACCGTCGGCCTGAAGAAGGCCCGCGAGATCTGGTACCTGTGCCGCCAGTACAGCGCGCAGGAGGCCCTGGACATGGGCATGGTCAACACGGTCGTGCCGCTGGAGGACCTGGAGAAGGAGACCGTGGCCTGGGCCCGGGAGATGCTGGAGAAGTCCCCGCTGGCGCTGCGCATGCTCAAGGGCGCCATCAACGCCGTCAGCGACGGCGCGGCCGGGATGCAGCAGTTCGCCGGTGACGCCACGATGCTCTACTACATGAGCGAGGAGGCCCAGGAGGGCCGCGACGCCTTCAAGGAGAAGCGCAGCCCGGAGTTCGACAAGTTCCCGCGTCGTCCGTGACCGCTGCCGAACCCGACCCGGCGGGCACGCCCGCCGGGGGACGCGCCTTCGCGGTCGGCCTGCGCAACCGCTTCCGCGGCATCACCGTCCGCGAGGGCATGCTCGTGCGCGGGCCCGCCGGATGGGGGGAGTTCTCCCCCTTCGCCGAGTACGGCCCGCGCGAGTGCGCCCGCTGGTGGGCCGCCTGTGAGGAGGCCGCCCACCACGGCTGGCCCGCGCCCGTCCGCGACTGCGTGCCGGTCAACGTGACCGTGCCCGCCGTGGACCCCGAGCGGGCCCACGCGATCGTCGCCGCGGGCGGCTGCGCCACCGCCAAGGTCAAGGTGGCCGAACGCGGCCAGGACCCCGCCGAGGACCTGGCCCGCGTCGAGGCGGTCCGCGACGCCCTGGGCCCCTCGGGGCTGGTGCGGGTGGACGCCAACGGCGCCTGGGACGTCGACACCGCCGTGCGGATGGTGCGCGAACTGGACCGCTTCGGCCTGGAGTACGTCGAGCAGCCGTGTGCCACCCTGGACGAGCTGGCCGCCGTGCGCCGCCGGGTGTCGGTCCCCGTGGCCGCCGACGAGTCCGTCCGCAGGGCCGAGGACCCGCTGCGGGTGCGCGCCGCCGGCGCCGCCGACATCGTGGTCCTCAAGGTGCAGCCGCTGGGCGGGGTGCGCGCCGCGCTGCGCGTGGCCGAGGCGTGCGGGCTGCCGGTGGTGGTCTCCAGCGCCGTGGAGACCTCGGTGGGCCTGGCGGCGGGGGTGGCCCTGGCGGCCGCGCTGCCGGAGCTGCCCCACGCGTGCGGCCTGGCCACCATGCAGATGCTGACCGCCGACGTCACCGCCGACCCCCTGCTGCCCGAGAACGGGTTCCTGCCCGTGCGCCCGGTGACGGTGGACGAGGCGAGCCTGCGCGCGGTGGAGGTCGACCCCGCCGCCTGGCGGGCCCGCGCCGAGGCCGCGCGGTCGGCCGCCGACGAGGTCCCCGGCGCCGGATGACCGCGCCGTGACCGGCGTTGATGTTACGCCTGGGGCGCACGGTGACAGGGGGCCGGATGTCCGGTTGGCGTGTGTGGGGGGTAACAGCCGTGTTCGTCCTCCGCGGGCCCCGGGTGGGGGTTGACTGTAGGGGCCGGGTCCACATGGTGATACTGGGTACACCTTGAGACGATCGAGAGAGTTGATGAATCCGTCCACCGCCCTGGCGCGTGTCCTGGTCGACGAGCTGGCCCGCTGCGGCCTGGCCGAGGCCGTCGTCGCGCCGGGGTCGCGCTCGACGCCGCTCGCCCTGGCCCTGGTCGCCCACCCCGGAATCCGGGTGCACGTGCGCATCGACGAGCGCTCGGCCTCCTTCCTCGCCCTCGGTCTGGCCCGCGTCTCGCGCCGCCCGGTCGCGGTGGTGTGCACCTCCGGCACGGCCGCGGCCAACTTCCACCCGGCGGTGATGGAGGCGGACGAGAGCGGGGTGCCGCTGCTGGTGCTCACCGCCGACCGGCCCCCGGAGCTGCGCGGGACCGGCGCCAACCAGACGGTGGACCAGATCGGCCTGTACGGCGGCGCGGTCCGCCTGTTCGCCGAGGTCGGCACCCCCGACCCGGTGCCCGGCATGGTCGCCTACTGGCGGTCGCTGGCCTGCCGCGCGTGGGGCTCGGCGCTGGGCGGACGCCCCGGTCCGGTCCACCTCAACGTGGCCTTCCGCGACCCGCTGACCCCCGACGCCGACACGGGCGCGTGGCCCGAGCCCCTGGAGGGGCGCGACGGCGGCCGGGCGTGGATCGGCCGCCCGGGGCCGCTGACCGAACCCGCGCCGTTCGCCCTGCCCGACGTCGAGCGCGGTGTGATCGTGTGCGGCGACGGGGACTACGACCCGGTGCCGTTCCTGGCGCTGGCCGAGGCGACCGGGTGGCCCCTGCTGGCCGAACCGACCTCCAACGCCCGCCGGGCGGGCGCGCTGTCCACCTACCGGCACTTGCTGGCCTCGCCGCGCGTGGTCGCGCGGCCGGCGCCGGAGCTGGTGGTGAGCGTGGGCCGCCCCAACCTGTCCCGGCAGATCCTGGCCTACCTGCGCCGGGCCGAACGGCACGTGGTGGTCGGCGCGGGCGCGCTCGACGCCTTCTCCGACCCGGTGCGCACCGCCACCGACGTGGTGGCCGCGGTCGCGCCGCCCGCCGGTCTGGACCCCGGCTCCCCGCGGAGCACCGAGTGGTCGCGGACCTGGTCGGAGGCGGAGGCGGTGGCCCGCGCCGCCCTGGACGCGGTGCTGGACGAGGAGGAGGTGCTCAGCGAGCCGCGGCTGGCCCGCGACCTGGTCGCGCACATGTCCACCGGTTCGCTGCTGTTCGCCGGTTCGAGCATGCCCATCCGCGACCTGGACGCCACCATGCGGGCGCGCTGCGGCGTGCGCCTGGTGGGCAACCGGGGCGTCAGCGGGATCGACGGGTCGGTCTCCACGGCCATCGGCGCGGCGCTGGCCCACCAGGCCGGGGGCGGGGGGCACGCCTACGCGCTGCTGGGCGACCTTGCGATGCTGCACGACCAGAACGGGCTGCTGATCGGCCCGGGGGAGCCTCGCCCGGACCTGGCGATCGTCGTGGTCAACAACGACGGCGGCGGGATCTTCTCCGGTCTGGAGCAGGCCGGGCACCCCGACTTCGAGCGGGTGTTCGGCACCCCGCACGGGGCGTCGATGGAACGGGTGGCGGCGGTGGCCGACGTGCCCTACACCCGCCTGGAGTGGGCGACCGACCTGCCCAAGGCGCTGCTGGGCGAGGGGCCGCGCCTGATCGAGGTGTGCACGCACCGCGCGGGCAGCGCCGCGCTGCGCCGCCGGATCCAGGCCGCGGTGGACGCCGCGGTGGACGGGGCGCTCTGAGCGCACGCCCCTGACCGAAGCGGGCGGGGACCACCATGCGGGCCGGGGCCGTCCACCGGGGCGCCGGGCGTCGTACCCGTCCCCCTTTTCGACCCCTCGCC
>NZ_QPFC01000665.1:0-7182 GCF_003427465.1 Nocardiopsis sp. TNDT3
GGGGATAGGGGCACCGGACACACCCCCGGGCTCGGACATGTGCCCCGCGCCCATGGGCCGGAGGACGGCTGTGGGTTCCCCACTGGCGGCGGAGGTGTGATCGCTGTCTCCGCTACATGTTGTGTGGGTCACATCAGGGCTAGGCTCCCGGCCAGATCCCCCGCTCACCGACCGGATCACCGGAGGCACCCCCCCATGGACTCCACGGCACCACCCGCCAGCCGTCCCCTGCCAGCGACCGCCCTCTCCCTCACCGCGACCCTGGCCACCGTGGCCGTCATGGTCGCCGCCCTGCTGATCGCTCTGGCCCCGCGCGCCTCGGCGGCCACACTCACCCCGGTGCCCTCGTTCGGCGCCAACCCCGGCAACCTGGCGATGCACTCCTACGTTCCCGACGGCCTGCCCGCCGACGCGCCCCTGGTCGTGCTCCTGCACGGCTGTGCGCAGAACGCCGCCGCCTACCACGACCACTCCGGGTGGGCCGGGTACGCCGACGAGCACGGCTTCGCCCTCGTCTACCCCGAGCAGAGGCCGGCCAACAACGCCACCGGCTGCTTCAACTGGTTCCAGCCGGGAGACACCGCGCGCGACTCCGGCGAGGCCAGGTCGGTCCGCTCCATGGTCGGGCACGCCGTGTCCGCCCACGGCCTGGACGCCGACCGGGTGTACGTCTCCGGGCTCTCCGCCGGAGGCGCCATGGCGGGAGAACTCCTCGCCGCCTACCCCGACCTGTTCGCCGGGGGCAGCGTCGTCGCGGGAATCCCCGTGGGCTGCGCCAGCGGCATGATCGACGCCTTCGGCTGCATGAACCCCGGAAAGACGAGGAACCCGCAGCAGTGGGGCGACGAGGTCCGCGCCCAGAACCCCGGGTGGGACGGGCCCTGGCCGCGCGTCGCCGTCTGGCACGGCACCGCCGACACCACGGTCGCCCCCGCCAACGGCGAGGCGGTCGCGAGCCAGTGGACGAACGTCCACGGGCTGTCCGGCGCCCCCGACGCCACCGAGCGGCTGCCGGGCTCCACCACCGCCGCCTACCACGGCGGAGACGCGGCCACCGCGGCCGTCGCCCACTACACGGTCTCCGGCATGGGCCACGGCACCCCCGTCGACCCGTCCGCGGGCTGCGGCACCGCGGGCGCCTACTTCCTCGACACCGTCTGCTCGACCGGGTACACCGTCGACTTCTGGGGCATCGGCGACGGAGGCGGCCCCGTCCCGGACCCCACGGACCCGCCCACGGAGGAGCCGACCGACCCGCCGACCGGGCCGGGGACGTGCGTGAGGGACAGCAACTACGACCACGTGTCGGCGGGCCGCGCCGTCCAGCGCTCCGGGCTGGTCTACGCGGTCGGCTCCGGCGACGCGCTCGGCCTGTGGAACGTCTTCGTCACCACGTCGCTCACCGAGACCTCACCGGGCCACTGGGAGCACACGCCCGGAGGCTGCTAGGACCCGTTCCCGCCGCGTGCCAGGCGCCCGAAGTGGCTCACCGCCGCGCCCAGCGCGAAGTGCGCGGCCTGGTGCTCGGTCATCGGGACCACCCCTGCCGGGACGGTCACCCGGAAGGGGAACTCCTCGTCCGGCCGGATGCGGAAGTCGTCAATCACTCCCTGGGACAGGAGCATGGTCAGTGCCTCGCGGACCTGCCCACTGCGGTTGTCTGACGCCCAGATCGACATGTCCCCAACCCTAGCCCGGCGGCGGTCCACCCTCGGGGGGAACGGCGAACACCCCCCGGGCCGACGGCGGATACGGGCGGGCCGCGACCGCGACCCGCCCGTGCTCCGGAGGACGGACACGACCCCCGTGGTGTCCGTCCCCGCCGCCCGCCGCTGCCGTCCGTCGTCCCCCGACGGCGGACGCGGCGGACGGAGTCCGTCGCGCCTCAGCCGCCCTCGGGCAGCTGGGCCTGTCCCGCGAGAACGTTCGCGGTCAGGCGGCGCAGCGCCAGCCTGGTGGCCTCGAACTCCTCCTCGGGGAGGTCGATGACCCTCCCGATCGCCTCCGGAATCCCCTCGGCGCGCGCCCTGAGCCGCCCGCCCTCCTCGGTGAGGGCGACGAGGACGGAGCGCTCGTCCCGCGGATCACGCCCCCGGACCAGCAGTCCCCGGGCCTCCAGCCGCTTGAGCAGCGGTGTGAGGGTCCCGTAGTCCAGCTGGAGTACGGAGCCGAAGTCCTTCACCCAGCACTCGCCGCGCTCCCAGAGGAGCATCATCACCAGGTACTGGGGATAGGTCAGCCCCAACGGCTCCAGCAGGGGCCGGTACAGGTTGGTGACCGCACGCGACGCCGCGTAGAGGGCGAAGCACATCTGCTCGTCTACTGCGGGAAGGGAGAAGCCGCCCGCGGGGGCGGGGGTTCGGTCGGCCATCGCCACCATCGTAGTTACCCGGCGCCCGATTTCCAAAGCCCGCAATTACCTTGCGTGCAAAGAAAAGTGGTACCGCGTCCCCCAGGTGTGCCGCACGGGGTCGTCGCAGGTCGGAAGGGGCACCGGTGCCGCGCACCCGAGTCCCCGCCGTCACACGGGACCGCCGCGCGGGAACGGCGCGCGTTCACGGAAGGCGGCGCGCCCCGACGGACGCCAGCAGCGCGGTGCCCCCCCACCCACATCCGTCTCCGCACCCGCATCTGTCCCCCCACGCGCACCCGGCTGTCCCGGCGCCCGCGCGTCCGGCCGGGCGGTCACGCACTCCATCCGCGTGGCGTCTCCCGCACCCGGATTTGCGGCCCGGGCGGTCACGCGCTCCACCCGCGCGGTGCCCCGCTGCCCGCACCCGTGCGTCCGGCCCGGGCGGGCACCAACCCCACCGACCTATCCGCGCTCCTCCCGACGGGGCAGCAGGCGCTTGACCACCTTGCCCGTGGCGTTGCGCGGCAGCTCGTCCACGACCACCACGTCGCGCGGCACCGAGAACCGCCCGAGCACCCGCCGCACGTGCGTCCGCACCTGATTCGGATCCACGCCCCGGCCCTCGTGCGGCACCACGTACGCCGCGAACCGCTGCCCGAACTCCTCGTCGGGCACACCCGTCACCACGACCTCACACACCTCGGGAAGCGTCACGATCGCCTCCTCGACCGGCCGGGGGAACACGTTCTCCCCGCCCGAGACGATCATGTCGTCGTCCCGGCCCGCCACGTGCAGCAGTCCGTTCGCGTCCACGTGACCCCGGTCGCCGGTCTCCATCAACCCGTCCGCGACCCTCCTGCTCCGCCCGTCCGTGTAGCCGTCGAAGAGCATGTCGTTGCCGACGTGGATCGACCCCTCCGTCCCCGGAGGCACCTCCACCCCGCCGGGGTCCAGGACCGCGATCCGCGTCCCCAGGGGCGGACGGCCCGCCGTCGTCGGGGACAGCCGCATCTCCCCGGGAGTCGCGATCGTCGCCCACGACACCTCGGTCGACCCGTACAGGTTGTAGAGCACGTCCCCGAACGCGTCCATGAAACCCGTGATCAGCTGCGGGCTCATCGCCGAGCCGCTGCACGCCACGATCCGCAGCGACGACGTGTCGTACCGCTCGCGCGTGGACCGGGGCAGGTCCATGATCCGCCGCAGCATCACCGGCACCGCGAACAGCGCGGTGCACCGCTCCTCCTGGACCGTGCGCAGAGCGTCCTCCGGCTCGAACAGCCGCCTCATCACCAACGTCGCCCGCATCGACATGCCCAGCTGCACACCCGCCAGCCCCCACGTGTGGAAGATCGGCGCCGACACCAGGATGCGGTCCGAGGACCGCAGCGGGATGCGCGACAGCACCGACGCCGCGTCCTGCGGCCCCCTCGGAGTGGGCCTCCGCGCCCCCTTGGGCGCGCCCGTCGTCCCCGACGTCAGCACGACCAGACGGCCGGGGCGCTCCGGCGGCTCCGGATCGGACTCCGAGACCTCCCGCGCCCGCCACGGCACCCCCGGGCCCCCGTCGGAGGGCTCCCCCCAGGCCGTCACCCGCACGACACCGGGATCGAGCTCGGCGCACATCCCCTCGAACTCGGCGTCGGCGACGACCACCGACACCCCGTTGCCCCCCACGGCCGCGGCCAGCTGGCCCGCCGACAGCCCCGTGTTCAGCAGCACGGTGTCGGCGCCCAAGCGCCCGCAGGCCACCATCGTCTGCACGAAACCGCTGTGGTTGCGGCACAGCACGCCCACGCGCGCACCCGCGCCCACACCCGCGCGGCGCAGGTCCCTGGCCAGCTCGCGGCCGCGCAGGTCCATCTCGCGGAAGGTCGTGGGGCCCAGCTCGTCGACGACCGCGACGGCGTCGGGCACGCGCTCGTTCGCGGCGGCGTAGCCCCCGGCGATCGTGGCGCCCCACGTGCGCAGCGCGCGGAGCTGGCGGACGACCCTGTCGGGACGTCCCGGGCTGAGCACACCGGCGCGGACGAGCACCCGCACCGTTTCCAGGACGTGTCGCGTGCGGGAGGTGGCGTGCGGGCCTTCGGCGTTGGGCGCCATGGTGTCTCCGGGAGCTGACGGGGACGGGCGAAGCGTTCCGCGCCTCACCGGGGAGCCTTCGCCGCGTGACTCCCCGGAAGTACTGCGACCGTAGGCGAGGAACCCCCGCCGTTTCTCCGTCCCCGGATGAGCCCCCGCCGGCGCGCGGTTGTCACCCCCGTACGAAGGGCGGATGCGCGCGAACCCCTCGGGCACCGCGGCGGGGCCGCCGCGCGCACCGCACGGCGGCCCCGGGCAGCTGCCACGGTCGGTGGGGGCTAGCCGGTCACGGTGATGGGCGAGGACGGGGCGTCGGCGTTGGTCACCTCGTAGACCGCCTCGAAGGGGGCCTGCGTCGCGCTGGTCGGGCAGCCGAACCCGCCCGTCACCTCGACCGGGGCCGCGGTGTCGAAGGCCAGGGTCGAGGCGGGGGAGCCGTTGGTCCACGTGCCGCCGATGGCGGCGGCCGCGTCAGGGCTGACCGTCGCGGTGCACGAGGCCAGGCCGCTCGTGGTCACCACGATGCCCCCGGCCGGGATCACCATGGTGCCGACGGTCGGTGACCCGTGCTGCATGGTCATCTCCCACACGGGATCGGCCACGGTGACCGTCGCGGACACGAAGGGGACGTTGGTCGAGCAGTCCGTGAAGTCCGGCGCGTTGATGGTCGAGGAGACCGCGCCACCGGGGTTGTGGTTGCCGGGAGCCGTGGGAACCAGGTTGTTCCCGTTGCCCGGAGAGGTGGACGACGCGTCGCAGGTCACCACGACGCTGCCGGCGGTGAAGGTGGCGCTGCCGCTCAGAGCGGCCTCGAAGACCGCCCCGGCGGGCGTCACCGTGGTCGGACCCTGCTGGGCGGAGGCGCTACCGCCCCAGGCCAGGGCCAGGACACCCGCCGCAGCCGTCGCCAGGAGGGCGCGGGCGGGGGATATCGGTCGCGGAACCGACATGGGTACTCCTTGTGTGTGGCGGCCGGACGGCACACGGATGCGCCGCACGGCGGGGTCGGGGGGTTGTACGCGCCGAATCGGTAGACGTGGTTTTCCTGTGGCCTCCGGGAACACACGGGCCCGTGACGCTCTCCGCGCGTGTCCCCGGTGGTACGGGGGCCGGTTCAGTCCCCGGCTCGGGTGTCCGGAGGGGCCTCCACGCCCTCCTCCTCCCGGCGCCTCCGTCGTCGTCCCCTCCGCCGGGGCGGCCGGGCGACCGGCCGCCAGGAGAAGGCCAGTCCGCCACCGGCCAGCGCCAGCAGGGTGCCGACCACCAGACCGCCCAGGTTGGACAGGATGAGCGCGCCCAGACCGAGGAACCCGGCCAGCGAACCGGTGATGACGTGCTGGTTCGGGGTGAACCAGGTGACCAGGCCCAGAACGGCGAGCATGCCGCCGAACATCAGCGAGGAGACCCCGCCGACACCGGTCTGGATCATCAGCTCCACCGGCATCGCGACGAGCGAGGCCATGACGGCGCCGGAGAGGATCATCAGGAGCCCTCCCGCGAAGGGGCGGCGCTTGCGCCATCCGCGCCAGCGCGCGCCCGCGCTCCGCGACGGCTTCAGAAGCACTCGTCGTCCCCCATGCTGATGCCCAAGCTCAGGCCGGAGAGACGGAAGGTCCCGGCGCTGGCGGCCCTGGCCGTCTGCTCCAGGTCCTCGATCACGATGGTGTCGGACTGCATGCCGAACAGGTCGTCGAACCCCCGCGACCCCTGCGGGCCCTGGTCGAGGGTGCCCGCGTCGCGGCCGATCTCGATGTCCTCGAACGAGGCGTTGCCGTCCATCTGCGACATGTCGATCACCAGGTTCTCCGCGACGACCGGGGTGCCCCGGTCACCGGCGGTCAGCCGGAGCGAGATCTGTCCGACGATGGGGAACTCGGTCAGGACCGACTGGCACAGCCCCTGGATCTCGGCCTCGCGGATCCCGGCGACGGCCACCGGCACGGCCTCCTCGCGGACCGTCTGGTCCAGCCAGCCGTACTGGACGAAGCCCTCGCCGTTCAGCTCCTCCGCGGAGATCTTGAAGTCCTGACCGGAGACGGTGAAGGAGGCGGCGAGGGCGCCCTGAGCCATGGCGACCAGGATGCCGCCCACGGCCGCGCCCGCCGGGATCGAGAAGAGCGCGAAGCGCTTCCAGCTGGTGTGGCTCTCGGGGGTGTCGGGGGATGTGGTGTCCATGCATGTCCTTCCGTGGGTGCATGGCCGCGCTGCGCCTGCCGTCCCCCCGAACCTTCGGCACGCGGCCTGGTCGCGGTCGTCCCCGTCCCTCGGGGCGCCGGACCAGAGTCCGTTCCGGTAACGCTGCACATCATGTATTGCATCCGGGGGGATTTCAAGGGCCTTCTTCGAACTTTCCCGCCTTTTCCGATTTTCACGCCAAACACGGGTGTGGCACCGTTAAGAGCCGACCTGAGCTGCGCAAACGCGCGAATGTGCTTGTCGGGGACGAGGTGTGGCATTTGGCTGTGAGTGCTCTTTGTCATTCCGGTGAGCGTTCTTCCGCACCGGCCTTCTCAACCGGGTGAGTCGTCGGTGCCCACTCCAGCCCGCCCGCGCCCGGGTGCGCGCGTGAGGCGATGTGTGAGCGGCGACACGTGGGCTGCGGTTTGCTCGGTGTTCACGAGGGGGGTAGTGTTCTCCGAGTCGCCACGGGACGGCGAGCGGCCTTCGGGCCGACTCGGAACCGGACCGGGTCCGGCGGCACCCTCCTTCCTCTCAACCGAACCGGTTCGAGCACCGCTCTGCATCGG
>NZ_QPFC01000666.1:0-1671 GCF_003427465.1 Nocardiopsis sp. TNDT3
CCCCACGTTAGGGGCGGGTGGGGAGTCAGACGGCCAGGGAGGCGGTCGCGGGGTCCCGGTCGGCGGTCGCGTCGGCGTCCACCCGGCGCAGGAGTTCGTCCAGGGACAGGCCGAGCGCGGCGGCGATCGCCGCGACCGTGAAGAACGTGGGGGTGGGGATGCGCCCGCCCTCGATCTTGCGCAGGGTCTCGACCGAGATCTGGGCCTCGCGCGCGACGTCGACCATCGTGCGCTCCGCGCGGGCCCGGCGGAGCAGGGCGCCCAGGAGACGCCCGCGCTCGATCTGGTCTGCGGTCAGCGGTTCACGCACCATGCGACGAGTCTAACGCCACGGCGCCGGATCGGTATATCAATACCGGTGGTGCTGCTCCGTCGGACGGCGGGCGGTACCGAGGGGCGGGCGGAAGGCCACCGGGGGTCCGGAGCCGAGCGCCGGGAGGCCCTCCCGTAACCGCCGGTCGTACCCGCCGTGCACGGAACCGTCGCGCGGACGAGGGTCCGGGAGCCGTCGGCGCGGGGACGAAGCGGGTTCCGGCCCCGTCCCCGCACCCGGGGAACCTAGACCAGTCCCGGGACGGACAGCTCCAGACGGCCCCCGTCCGCGTCGAGCAGGGCGGGCACCCCCAGCGGAACCGTGAGCTGGGCCGCGCAGTGCCCGAACTCCAGCCCCCACAGCACCGGCACCCCCAGCGGCTCCAGCCGGTCGCGCATCAACTCGGCGACCACCTCCGGCCCCGGCGGGCAGTCCGTCCACGAACCCAGGGCCACCCCGGCCAGCCCGGCCGCCCACCCCGTGCGCAGCAGGTGCGTGAGCATCCGGTCGATCCGGGCCACGTCCTCACCGACGTCCTCCAGCAGCAGGATGCCCCCGGAGGCCGACAGGCGGCTGTGCGGCGTGGCCAGACCGTCGTTGAGCAGGCTCAGGTTCCCGCCGAAGGTCACCCCCTCGGCCCGCCCCGGCACCAGCGCGTGCGCGCCCGGCGAGGTCAGCACGGTCCGCCGCTCGGGCTCGAACAGGGTGGCCCGCAGCTCCTCCTGGGCCACCGGATCCCCCACGAAGTACCCCGTGCCGACCACGGGCCCGTGCACCGTGGCCACGCCCAGCTCCACCGCGAACGCCTCGTGCAGCGCCGTGATGTCGCTGAACCCGACCAGCGCCTTGGGCTCGGCCCGGCGCATCGCGTCGAAGTCCAGCAGGTCCACCGTCCGGTGCGCCCCGTCGCCGCCGCGCACGCACAGCACCGCGTCCACGTCCGGGTCGCACCAGGCCTCCTGGAGGTCGGCGGCCCGCGTGGCGTCCGCGCCGGCCAGGTAGGGCAGCCGCGGGTGGCGTTCGCGCACGTGCGGGGCCAGCTCCACCTCCAGCCCCCAGCCGCGCAGCGTTCCCACCGCGGCCTCCAGCCGCTCCGCGGGAACCGGGCTGCACGGGGCGACCAGACGCACCCGGTCGCCCTCCCGCAGGCGCGGCGGACGGACCAGCGCGCGCACACCCCGCGCGTCCGCGACCCGCACCACCGCGTCCGCCATCTCGGTCATCGCCTCTCCCACCCCGGCCCTCTCCCTCGCTCGCGCGCCACCGGACGCGACGCCTCTCCCCACCACTGCTGCTCGGACACTCCCGCGGCCGGGCCCCTCGAGGCCACGTCTTGCGGAGCCCGGCCCTCCCCGGTC
>NZ_QPFC01000067.1:0-11374 GCF_003427465.1 Nocardiopsis sp. TNDT3
GCCTCCGGCGACGGCTACTCGCCCTTGTCGGTGGTCTTCTTGCCGGTGGCCACGCCGAAGGCGACGCCCATGCACAGGCCCAGCGCCACACCGAGTGCGAGGTTGTCCATGAGCAGGCCGAAGGAGGTGCCGAAGCAGACGCCGAGCGCCAGTCCCAGTGCGATGTTGTTGTTCTTGCCCTTGTTCATCTGTCCCCTTTGTGGCCGTGTGTCGGTTCTTGGACGCGGGGGCGCCGTCCACGGTTCCCGGCGAGGGGGCTCCGGCTCACTGCGGCGGCTCCAGGGGCGCGGCGACGTGCTTGCGGGCGCTGTCGTAGATGATCTGGCTGCGGAAGCTGGCCACCTCGCGGCGCTGGGTGAGCCGGTCGATGAGGAAGCTGTGCAGCGCGTCCAGGGAGGGCACGGACACGTGCACCAGGAAGTCCTGCTCCCCCGCCACGACGTAGACCGCCAGCACCTCGGGCAGGGCGAACATCGCGCCCTTGAAGCCCTCGATGACCTGGCGGCTGGGCGGGCGCAGCTGCACCGACACGAAGGCCTCCACCTCCCGGTTGAGCGCGGCCGGGTCGATGTCGGCGTGGTAGCCCCGGATGACCCCGCGCCGGTGCAGCAGGCGCACGCGTTCCAGGCAGGTGGAGGGTGCCACGCCGAGCTTGTGCGCGAGGGCGCGGTTGGTCTGCCGCGCGTCCTGCTGGAGTTCGCGCACGATCGCCGAATCAAGTTCGTCCATGGCCCCCACGGTAGCCTCTCGGTCGAATAGTATTCGGTCCCGCAACCATGAGCGCGACCGTATGGCTAGGTTCTGCACCGTTCACAAGCCATATGAACGGGGTAACCATGGGGATGTCCACCAAGATCGTCGTCGTCCTGCGCGAGGGCCTGGAGCCCGCGCTCGCCGCCAACGCGGGGGTGGTGCTCGGCCTGGCGCTGGGCGGACGGATGGAGAACTCGCTGGCCGCCGACGGCAAGGACGCGGGCGGCGGCCTGCACGCCGGGCTCAACCCGCACCCGGTGCCGACCCTGGTGGCCTCGGCGGAGCAGTTGCGCGCGCTCAAGGCCGGGGCCGACGAGCGCGACCTGACGGTGGTGGGCTTCAACGAGGTGGCCCGCCGCTCCCGCGACTACGTGGAGTACCTGGACGCCCTCGCGGTCACCGAGCCCCAGGACGTGGAGTACGTGGGGGTGGCCGTCTTCGGGGCGCGCAACGCCGTCAACAAGCTCACCGGGAAGCTGGCGCTGATGCGCTGAGTCCGGTGGCCCTCGCGTGAGGGGGCGAGGAGGCGCGGGCAGGGGACCCGCGCCTCCTCATCCCGGGAGGAGGAGGCGTCGGGCGGGACCACCGGCGGGCGGGTGTGCCTGCCGCGGCCACGCGGCCGGGGAAGCGGCGGGGCCGGACGGGCGTGGGCCCGGGGTCCGCTCACGCGCCCCCGGTGAGCTCCTCCAGTTCCCGGTAGGAGGACACCGTGCGCAGCTGCTGTTCGGTGAGTCGGTTGATCCGGGCTTTGGCCGCCCGCCCCTGCGCCCCGGTCGGCAGGAAGCCCCGGTGGATCTCGGGCAGGGCCAACTCCCAGCCGCACACCGCCCTGGCCGGGTAGCGGTACCACTGGCGCACGACCACCGAGCCGACCCGGATCGCGTGCTCGTTGCCCGGGGGAACGTTCGGACGGTCGGGCTCCCGGGCCAGGTAGCGGTGCCCGTCGGCCAGGTCGCAGGGCCCGCAGCCCGGTTCGCCCGACCCTAGGGCCCGCCCGCACTCGGGGCAGACCAGGCGGTCCATGGCCGCGTCCACCACCCGCCAGGCGAACTGACCGGGGTCGGAGAGCACGAGCTCGGCCAGGTCGCGTTCTGCGTCGCCGCCCGGCTCGGCGTCCCACTCGGCGCACGCCTCGGCCCAGGCGCGGTCGGTCTCCGCGCGGATGAGGCGCATCGTCTCGGCCAGTTCCGGGGTGCGCCAGCCGTCGCGGGTGGACATACCCCGCACGCTAACCCGCTCGGACCGTCGAGTGCCACGGGTTTTGCCTGTTCTGCCCCGCCCGGCGCCCGCGCCTCCGCCCGCCGGACCGGACGGCACCGCTAAAGGGAACCGCGCTCGGGGCCGAAGGTCCACACGCGTCCCGTGGCGCTGCCGTTCCCTGTGCTCCGGAAACCGCCCGCCTCCGCTGTCCGTGCCGGTTCGACCAGTACGGGCAGCGGAGGCGGTGAGGTCGCATCACGCGACGGCGGTTCCCTCCAGTTCGACCATCAGGGTGGGGATCGCCAGCCGTGTCACCCCGAGCATCGTGGTGGTCGGCGCGACCCCGGCCGCGCCCAACCGCGACGCCAGCACGCCGTAGTGCTGGAAGAGCAGGTCGACGTCGGTGGTGTAGACGTTGAGCCGGACCAGGTTCACGAGGGACATCCCAGCCTCGCCGAGGACGGCCTCCAGGTTCTCCAGGCTCAGCGCCAACTGCGCCGCCATGTCGTCGGCGTGCTGGGGCTCGCCTTCGCCGCTCATCGCGGTCTGCCCGGAGCAGTACAGGGTCCGGGCGTTCCCGGACACGATCTCGCCCTGGTTGTACCCCATCCCCACCGACCACGTCCACGGGTTGACCACCGTTCGCTCCATCGCCACATCAGCTCCGTTCGGTTCATCGACAGGCACGTACGTCCATCGGCTCGGCGGCCGCGTTCTTCGACGTCGTGCTGACAAGCCTCCTGGAAAATCACGACATCCTGTGTCATGTATTCCGGTAGGTTCTTCGTGTGCGAGCTGACCGGCTGGTCTCACTGGTTCTGCTGCTGCGCCAGCGCGGTCGGCTGTCAGCGGCCACGCTGGCCCGCGAGCTGGAGGTGTCCACACGCACCGTGCTGCGCGACATCGAGGCGCTGTCCGCGGCCGGTGTGCCGGTCTACGCCGAACGCGGTCGGCACGGCGGTTTCGCGTTGCTGCCCGGTTTCCAGACGGAGCTCACCGGCTTGAACCACGACGAGGCGCTCGCCCTGCTGGTCGCCGGATCGCGGCGGGGCGCGCAGGCGTTCGGCCTCGGGGCGGCGCTGGCCTCGGCCATGCGCAAGGTGGTCGACGCGCTGCCCGAAGGCGATCGGGCCACCGCGGCCGGTGCGGCCCAGCGGTTGCTCATCGACCCGGAGACCGATCTGCTCTCGCGTCGACCGGCTGTCGAGGAGGTGCCCGACACCGTGGTGGCCGTGATCCGGCGGGCGGTGTTCGACGGGCACAGGCTGCGCATCCGCTACGCGGCTGTGGACCAGGACCCGAAGTGGCGCACTGTGGACCCGGTCGGTCTGGTCACCGTGCGCGACCGGGGCTACCTGCTGGCCACCAGGTCCGGCCAGGACCGCACCTACAAGCTGTCCCGGGTCCTGGAAGCCGAGGAGCTCCCCGAACCCGCGCAGCGGCCGGAGCGGATCGACCTGGACCGGGTCTGGCAGGAGCGCAGCACGCGGTTCCGGACCGGCGGTGACCAGGTCACCGTGTTGGTGCGGGCGGCCCCGGAGCGGCGGGAGGACCTGGTGGGTACGGCGCTGGCCGTCCGCGCCGAAGAAGTCGACGCGGACGGCTGGCTGCGGCTGGAGTTGACCTTCCAGGACGCGAGGCACGCCGAATGGGCGCTGTGGCAGCTCGCCACGGACGCGGAGGCCCTGGACCCGCAGTGGCTGCGCGCCTGCCTGCGCGACCGAGCCGTCGCGATCGCCGCCCGTTACGGAATGCCGCTCTGATCGGCCGACCCGCCGTGGAGGACCCGGCGGAACGCCGCCGGGCCCACACGTCACGTCAACCGACCGGATCAGCCGCCGCCGTGTGCGGCCGACTGGCCGACCAGATCGGACGCGGACGCCCGCGGGGCCAGCGTGAGCCGGTCCCACGAGGCGACGTCGCGCTGGAGCTGCCGGTCGTGGGTGGCGAGCACCACCGCCGCCCCGGTGGCGCCGAGGCCCTCGGTGAGCTCGTCGACCAGGGCGATCGAGAGATGGTTCGTCGGCTCGTCCAGCAGCAGCACGTGCGGCCGGGACGCCAGCGCCAGGGCCAGGTCGAGCCTGCGCTGCTGCCCCATGGACAACTCACGCAACGGCTTGTTGACGTCCGCCGACGAGAGCAGCCCCAGAGAACTCAACGACACCGTCTCGCTCTCCCTGAGCACGCCCTCGCTGACGAGCCGTCCCAGGTGGGCGGCGAACACCTGGCGGGCACGGCGTGCCCCCGCCCGCGGCGACTCCTGGGCCAGCAGTCGCACCCGTGCGGTGCGCGCGGTGCGCACACCGCCGCCGGTCGGCTCGATCCGCCCGGCGAGCACCGACAGCAGCGTCGACTTGCCCGCCCCGTTGGCCCCGGTGACCACCAGTCGCGAACCGGAGTCGAGGGCCAGGGTGACCGGCTGGTCCAGCCGCCCCGCGACGGTGACCTCGTCGGCCCTGACCAGCGTCACGCCGGGCAGCGCCGCCAGTTCCGGCATCCGGAACCGCAGCGGTGGCGGCGGCATGGTGACCGCGTGCGCCTCCAGGTCGTCGCGCCGACGGTGGACGGAGCGCACGAGTCCGGGCGCGCGGGTCGCCCGCTGGTGCTTGCCGGTGCCCTTGTCCGGCCGCCAGCCGCTGACCAGCCGGTTCTGCGCCTCGGACAGGTCCTGGGTGAGGCGGGCGTGCTCGGCCCGCTGCTGCTCGTACTCGGCGGCCCAGCGTTCGCGCTCGGCGCGCCGTCCCTCCTGGTACCCGGCGAACCCGCCGCCGTACACGCGGGGCCTGCCGTCGCGGCTCGGGTCGAGGTCGAGCATCGTCGTGGCCACGTCCGAGAGCAGGGCGCGGTCGTGGCTGACGAGCACCACGCCGTTGCCGTGCCCGCGCAGTTGGGCGGTCAGGAAGTCGAGCCCGGCGGCGTCGAGGTGGTTCGTGGGCTCGTCCAGCAGAAGGAAGTCGTGCGAGGCGCCCAGCAGGCAGGCCAGCCGGACGCGGTAGCGCTGGCCCACCGACAGCTCCGCCAGCGGCCGGGACCGGTCGGTGACGGCGCCCAGGTTCTCCAGGGCGAGGTCGACGCGCCGGTCGGCGTCCCAGGCGTCCAGCACCTCGGCGGCGTTCAGGGCCGCGGTGTACTCCTCGGCGGCCCGGGGATCGCCCTCGGCCAGTCCCTCGGCGCTGGCGTCGAGCGCGGCCAGGGCCGCGCGGGCGTCGGCGAGTTCGATGTCGACCAGGTCCCCGACGGTGCGGCCGCCGGTCGCCGGCATCTCCTGTTCGGCGACGCCGAGGGTGCCGATGCGCTGTACGGTCCCGGAGTCGGGTTCGAGCGCACCGGCGAGGACGTGCAGCAGCGTGGACTTGCCGCGGCCGTTCTCGCCCACGACTCCCCAGCGGGATCGCGGTGTGACGGTCATGTCGACACCGGAGAGGACCGTGCGGCCGCCGCGGTCGATGTGGACGCCGTTCGCGGTCAGTTGCGCCCGTTCACCGGCGGGCAGCACGAGTTTGGGGTTGAGGGTGGTCACTGTTCCTCCGAACAGAGCTCCGCCCGGCGCGGTGGCGGCGGGGTGTGCGGGAGCTCTTCGAGCTGACGGGAAGGACCCGGGAAGCGGGTCGGTGTACACGTCGGGCACCCGCGGCCACGCGGAGGCGGGGCGGGCGCTCAGGCTCGGATCAGAGGTACAGAGGTAGATGCACGAGTTCACGGTAGCAACCGGTCCGCGCGAACGGAAAAGGGTTTACCGGGAGCCGCCCGCCCCGTGCCCCCGACGTGGCGCTGGCCGAGGGCTTCAGCGCCGGGCAGTCGGTGCGCCCCCTCAGTCCCGGCCGGTGGCGTACAAATACAGCAGCGCGTTCATGGATGTGCCGCTCACCAGCTGGCGTCGCCTGATCAGCTCGGGGACCCGGTCCAACGCCACCCACTCCACGCGCTCGGCCTCCCAGGCGTCCTGGGGTTCGCCGACCCTCTCCGCCGTGTCGGCGACGAAGACGCGGTGCTCGCTGTCGGTCAGCCCGCTGGAGGGCTGGACGTACACCAGCGGGCGCAGCGGTCCCGGCCGCCACCCGGTCTCCTCCAGCACCTCGCGCGCGGCCGCCCGCTCGGGGCTCTCCCCCGGGTGCACGCCGCCCATGGGGATCTCGTAACCCCAGGTGTCGGTGATGAACCGGTGCCGCCACAGCAGCAGCGCCCGGCCCCGTCCGTCGAGCACCACGGCACCGGCCCCGGGTGGTCGGCGGATGAGCCGGTGGTCGAACCGGTGCCCGTCGGGCAGTTCGACGTCCGCGGCCCGCACGTCGATCCACGGGTCGGTGTACAGGGGCTTCTCCGAGTGGACGGTCCAGCGCACGGGCGGCCCTTTCCGTTGGCGGGGAGCGGGACCACCAGACTGGCATGCCCCCGCGTGCGCGCGAAGCCGTCGGCGCCGAGCCGCGAACCGACCTCATCGACCTGCGCGGCCCGCGTGCGCGCGTGCGGGAGTCGGTCCGCGCGGTCCGGCCGGGTTCCGGCGCGCTTTTTACCGCCCGTCACCCGGCCGCCCCGCCCGCCGCGAGCGTCGCGGCGCGGCTACGCGGGCCTCCTGCTTTCGGCGGCCGGTGTGGTCCGGGTGTGCTCGGGCCCCACTGTTGGCACGGTCACGTTCGCGCTGGTCCGGCCCGCCGCAGGACGCCGGAGAGGCCCGGAAGCGGCCCCATGCCGACTGACCAGGGGGTTGCTCGGGCTTGGTGTTGTCTTTCCCACCAGACCCAAGTGGTTTCAAACACTTTTCAAAGCCCTGACCAGCGCATACGTTGCACGAGTGAACTTTATGCGATCGATACCCAAGTTGACGTTTACCGCGACCTCCAGCCTGCTCATCACCGGCGGGCTGCTTCTGGCCGGACCGGGCGCCGCAGCCGCGGACACGGCTTCCGCCAAGGAGATCGCCGACACCCTCAACGACAAGCTGAACGATGACATGGCCGGTCACATGACCGAGGAGCACGTCGAGAACGCCCGGGCGATGGTCGACGCGGCCAAGGACCGCGACCTGGGCGAGGACGCCGCCGCCATGGCGGTGGCCACCTCCATCGTCGAGACCCACCTGGACAACCTCGACTGGGGCGACCGCGACAGCGTCGGCCTGTTCCAGCAGCGCGACCACTACGGCTCGCAGAAGGACCGTCTCGACCCCACCTGGGCCACCAACGCCTTCTTCGACGAGCTCGAGCGTGTCTACCCCGAGGGCAGCTGGGACGACACCCCCCTGGGCGAGGTCGCCCAGGACGTGCAGCGCTCGGCCTACCCCGACCGGTACCAGCACCAGGTCGACGACGCCGAGATCATCGTGGACCAGCTCTGGTAGCGGACCGTTCCTAGACAGACAGTGGAGCGTGCGAACCCCGCTCTCGCATGCTCATCCGGCGGAGGCCTCGCGCAGGTACACGCTCAGCCCCTTGGCGTGGGCGTCGACGGTGGCGGTGAAGCGCTCGTCGTCCACGTACAGCCGTCCCAGTCCCCGGTGGACGCAGGTGGTGCAGTCGTAGAACCAGCGGGTGATGTGGGCGCGGTGCCGCTCGGCCAGGTCCATCACGGCGGGGCTGTCGGGCGCCTGCCCGTCGTTCATGGCCGCGGCCAGGGCCAGGTAGATCTCCTCGCCCTCGGCGTTGAGCCGCTCCCAGTCGGCCTTGGTGTAGGAGCCGACCCTGCGCTGGGACTGGGCGTAGGCCTCGGTGCCGCCCCAGCGTCGGCGGGCCTCCTCGGAGTGTGCGTCCACGTCGAAGTCGCCGAAGAGTTCGAGGCGTTCGGCGGCGGTCAGGTCGAGTTGCATGGTGTCGGCCTCCATCAGGCGTTCGATGCCGCGCGCCATCGTGCGCAGGCGTTCGATGCGTTCGGTCACCAGCCGGTGCTGACGGGCCAGGTGGGCGCGGGTGTCGGCGGCGGGGTCGTCGAGCAGGGCGGCGATCCGGTCCAGGCCGAAGCCCAGTTCCCGGTAGGTCAGGATCTGCCGGAGCCGTTCCAGGTCCTGGTCGCTGTAGCTGCGGTAACCCGCCCGGGTGCGTTCGGCGGGAACGAGCAGTCCGATCCGGTCGTAGTGGTGCAGGGTCCGGACGGTCTGCCCGCTCATCCGGGCGGCCTCGCCGACGGTGTGTCCCATCTGTCCTGGTGCTTCCTCGCTGGTGGTGACGTGTGCCCGAAGCTAGGGCCTGACGCCGCGTCAGGGTCAACCACTTTCCCCGGACGGGCCGTCCCGCGTCCACCACCGGGCCTTACTCGCCGGTAACATCTGGGGGCATGAGCCCTGACCGCACCACCGAGGACTTCCGGTTCGACCGGGACACCCGCGTCGAGAAACTGGCCGACGGCGAGTTCGCCGCCACCCTCACCGACGCCTGGACCACCTTCACCTCCCACCCCAACGGGGGCTACGTCCTGGGCGCCGCCCTCAACGCGCTGCGCCAGAACCTGAGCCAGCCCGACCCCCTGGCCGTCTCGGCGTTCTTCCTGCGCCCCGCCGCCCCCGGCGCGGCCACCGCGCGCACCGAGGTGGTACGCGAGGGGCGCCGCACCGCCACCGGCCAGGTCCGCCTGGAGCAGGGCGGCAAGGAGATCCTGCGCGCCACCGCCACCTACGGCGACCTGTCCCCCGACCCCTCGGCCCGCGTGCTGACCCTGGACGAGCCCCCGCGCCTGCCCGTCCCCGAGGACTGCCCCGTTCCGCCCGAGTTCGACAACCCCGAGGGCCTGGGCATCGCGCGCAGCGTCGACTACCGCTACCCCGGGCGTCCGGGCTGGTTGGACGGCAGGAGGGACGGCCGCCCGCACGCCGAGTTCTGGATGCGCTTCGCCGACGGGCGCGAACCCGACACCCACGCGCTGGCCTCGATGGTGGACTTCGCTCCGCCCGCGGTCCTGGAGATCGGCGAGTTCGCGACGATCACCGTCGAGCTGAGCGTGCACGTGCGCGCCAGGCCCGCCCCGGGGTGGCTGGCCTGCCGGGTCTTCACCAAGCACGTCTCCGGCGGCCTGCACGAGGAGGACATGGAGATCTGGGACAGCACGGGCACCCTGGTCGCCCAGTGCCGCCAGCTGGCCATGCTCCTCTGATCGGAGCTCCCCTTGGTGCGCCGAGAACGCTTCCCCTGACCGGACCGGGCCAGCCGATGGCTGCTCTCGTCACCGCCCGAGGAGCCGACCCGCCCGGTTCCGGTCGTGGACCATCGACCGGGCCTCGGCGGGGTCCCAGCCCGAACTCAGACCACCGCGCGGAAGTGCGTGGTCAGGCGCCGGTCCTCGTCCAGGATGTGGAAGGCCACACCCGGGGGCTGGTCGCGGTTGGCCGCGGGCCCGCCCTCCCAGGGCATGCTCAGCGTCCACGTCACGCCGGGCGCCAGCAGCAGGGGCCGCCCGGCGAAGGTGGTCGCCCCGCCGGTGTGGGCGTGCCCGACCAGGATCCCCGCCACCCGGGGGTGGGCCCGCAGCAGCCCGGCCAGGTCGTCGGCGTTGTCCAGCCGCATGGAGTCGGGCAGCGGGTGGTGGACCCGCACGGGCGGGTGGTGCAGGGCCAGCAGGGCGGGCCGGTCGTCGGGCAGGGCGCTCAGCGTCTCGTTGATCCACACCAGGGTGGCCGTGTCCAGGTGGCCGCCGTCCTCGCCCGGGACCGTCGAGTCGCAGGTCAGCACCGCCGCGCCGCCCACCTCGTGCACCTGGTTGAAAGGCGCGTCGGACGGCTCCCGGCCCAGCAGCGACGCGCGCATCCGCCCGCGGTCGTCGTGGTTGCCGGGGCAGACCAGCACCGGGAAGGGCAGGTCCAGCAGCCGGGCCGCCTCGCGGTACTCCTCGGCGGTGGCGTGGTCGGCGATGTCACCGGTGACCAGGAGCGCGTCCGGCGCCTGGGCCAGGCCGCGCAGGTACTCCGCGGTCCGGGCGGCGCGCCCGGTGGTGCGGTCGGTCCCGTCCAGGTGCAGGTCGCTGATGTGGGCGAGCAGGAGCGTCATGGCCGTCCTTCGTCGGTCGCGGGTGCGTTGCGCCCTCCGGGACCGCGCGGACCTGCCGGTTCCGCCGCTGGGAGGGCGCACGGAGCCCGTGCGGCCGGGAACCCCCGGCCGCAGCCCCGTGCCCGCCCCAGGCCGTTGACCGGCCGTTTCCCGTCGGGTGAAACGAGGCTATTGCGCGCATCGCGAGCGGGACAGGGTGGTTGTCCGCCCGCCATCGCGGCCGCTGCCTCGGGCGGAAACCCGGGGCGACCACAACAATCTCTGTGTTCAAAACGACCAGAAGATTTACCGGTCGGCAAACCGTGGGTCATGCTCTCGAAACCGGTGCGGATGCGACCGGCGCCACGGAGCGGTGTAACGGCCGCCACGCTCCCGCCTCGGGCGGTCCGTCGGCCCGCGAGCGCCCGCCCGCACCGCGGACCCGCAGCAACGGAGAGAGCCACCCCATGAGCATCCAGCGCATTCTGCGCGTCGGCGGCGCGGTCGCCGCGGCCGTCGTCATCGGCGCCGCGGCGGTCAACGCCTCGTCGACCGGCGGCGACGGCGCCGAGGCCGTACGCAGCCGACTGACCACGATCGTGCCCGCCGCGCCCGGCGGCGGCTGGGACCTGGTGGGGCGCGAGGCGCAGAACGCCTTCCGCGAGGGAGAGATCGTCGCCAACAACCAGGTGGTCAACGTTCCCGGCGCGGGTGGAACCATCGGCCTGGCCCAGGCGGTCCGCCAGGAGGGCCGGGCCAACATGCTGATGGTGACCGGCACGGTCATGATCGGCAGCATCATCGTCAACAACTCCTCGCACGACCTGCAGGACGTCACCCCCATCGCCCGGCTGGCCGACGACTACGAGGTGGTCGTGGTCCCCGACGACTCCCCGTACCAGGACATGGGCGACCTGGCCGAGGCCTGGCGCGAGGACCCGGGCGGGATGGCGATCGGCGGCGGCTCCCTGGGCGGCACCGACCACCTGCTGGCCGGACTCATCGCCTCCGACGTCGACGTCGACCCCCAGGACGTCAACTACATCGCCTTCTCCGGCGGCGGTGAGGCGCTGACCTCGCTGCTGTCGGGCAGCGTCGACGTGGGCATCAGCGGCTACAACGAGTTCAGCGACCAGATCGAGGCGGGCAACGTGCGCGCCCTGGGCGTCTCCGCGCACGAGCGCGTCGAGGGCATCGACGTCCCCACCCTGGCCGAGCAGGACATCGACGCGGTCCTGCCCAACTGGCGGGGGTTCGTGGCCCCGGCCGGCATCACCGAGGAAGAGCGCGCCGAGCTGACCGCGATCGTCACCGAGATGCACGACACCCCCGAGTGGGCGCAGACGCTGGAGCGCAACCGCTGGGACGACACCTTCCAGACCGGCGAGGAGTTCGAGGAGTTCCTCGCCCTGGAGACCGAGCGCATCACCACCATCACCGAGGAACTCCTCGAACTCCTCGCCGGTCTGGAA
>NZ_QPFC01000667.1:0-2159 GCF_003427465.1 Nocardiopsis sp. TNDT3
GTGCGGGCACGCCGAGGCGGGCGGGCCCGGGGGACCCCCCGTTATCCATGAAAGCCCCTGCGCGCGCCCGGCGGAAGACGACCTCCCCCGCCTGTGGACAACCGGTGCGCCTCGCCGCGACCCTCCCAGCGACTACACAGAGTTATGAAATGATGACCCCATGTCTCCACGACCGGTTCTCCTGGTGGCCTCCAGCGGAGGGCACCTGGCCCAGCTGTGCTCACTGCGTCCGTGGTGGCGGCACCGCGAGCGCGTGTGGGTGACCTTCCGGACCCCCGACGCCGAGTCCGCCCTGACCGGCGAGCGCGTCCGTTGGGCCTTCCACCCCACCACCCGCCACGTGGGCAACCTGCTGCGCAACGCCTGGCTGGCCGTGCGCGTCCTGCGCGAACGGCGCCCGTGCGCCGTAGTCACCACCGGCGCCGGGGTGGCGCTGCCCTTCTTCGCCCTGGCGTGGCTGCTGCGGATACCGACCGTCTACATCGAGGTCTACGACCGCCTCGACACACCGACGCTCACCGCACGGCTGTGCCGTCCGTTCACCCGGCTGTTCCTCGCCCAGTGGGAGGAACAGCGCGCCTTCATGCCGACCGCCATCACGGTAGGACCGCTGCTTTGACCGAACAGACCACGCGTCCCGTCCCGCGCCCCGACGACAGCGGCCACCCCGACGTGGTCGTCAGCCTCGGCACCGACCACCACTCCTTCGACCGGCTGGTCCGCTGGATCGACGACTACGCCCGGCGCCACCGGACCCTGCGCTTCCTGGTCCAGCACGGGCACAGCGCCGCCCCCGAGGTGGCCGCGGGCACCCCGTTCCTGCCCGGCGAGGAGCTCGGCGAGCACATGCGCCGGGCCCGGGTGGTCGTCGCCCACGGTGGACCGGGCACCATCGTCCAGGCCCGCCGCGCCGGACGCCTGCCCATCGTCGTCGCCCGCGACCCCGAACTGGACGAGCACGTCGACGAGCACCAGCTCCTGTTCGTACGGCGTCTGGAGGAGGCGGGCCGGGTGCGTTCCTGCGCCACCCCCCAGCAGCTCTGCGCGCTCCTGGACAGGGCGCTCGCCTCGCCCGCGGACTTCCGGGTGGACCCCGGCGACGGCGAGGGCACCGAGCGGGCCGCGCTGCGCGCAGGGGAGCTCATCGACCTGCTCACGCGGGGCCGGGGCGCGACGGCCGAACCCGTCGCCACGGCCGCCGCCCCCTCAGTCCCCCGGGCCGCCGACCACATCTTCGGCCGCACCGCCGCGCGGACCGCCGCCTCCGGAGCCGACGACACCGGTCCCCTGCCCGGCGTGACCGTGGTGGTGCCCACCCGGGACCGGCCGGAACTGCTGCGCCGCACCCTGCGGGCGATCAACGAGCAGGACTACTCCGGCCGCATCACCACGATCGTCGTCTTCGACAACGACCAGCCCGACCCCTCACTGGCCCGCTCCGACGGCGACCGCCCCGTGCGGGTGGTCACCAACACCCTCACCCCCGGCCTGGCCGGGGCCCGCAACACCGGTGTGCTCGCCGCCGACACCGACCTGGTGGCCTTCTGCGACGACGACGACACGTGGCTGCCCGGGAAGCTCCGGGCACAGGTCGGCGTCATGCTCGACGAGCCCGGCACGGAGATGGTGTGCTGCGGCATCCGGGTGGTCTACGACAGGGTCGAGGCGGTCCGCAGCCTGGACCGCACCAGCGTGACCTTCGGCGACCTGCTGGGGTCGCGCCTGACCGAGCTGCACCCGTCCACGTTCCTCATCCGGCGCCGCGCCATGATCGACGGCTGCGGAACCGTCAGCGAGGAGATCCCCGGCAGCTACGCCGAGGACTACGAACTGCTGCTGCGCCTGGCCCGGCGCGGCCCCATCCGCAACATCCCCGAACCGGGCGTGCGGGTGCTGTGGCACCGCAGGTCGCACTTCTCCGGGCGCTGGCGGACCATCTCCACCGCCCTGCGCTGGCTGCTGGACCGCTACCCCGAGTTCGCTCTGGTGCCGCGCGGCCACGCGCGCGTGGCCGGGCAGATCGCCTTCGCCGAGGCCGCCTCCGGCCGCCGACGCGCGGCGCTGCGCTGGATCGGCACCACCGTCCGCAGCCGCCCGGCCGAGGCCCGCGCCTACCTGGCGCTGGCGGTGGTGCCGATCCAGCGCAGCGCCGCGCGTCG